>NZ_JAYQWM010000014.1:0-85835 GCF_036662595.1 Escherichia sp. Lx600-2
ATCGGTGGAGCTGCATGACAAAGTCATCGGGCATTATCTGAACATAAAACACTATCAATAAGTTGGAGTCATTACCCAGGCTGTTTTACCTGAAATTTCAGGCAATAAAACGTCACCGCTGCGTAAATCAGTATGCAGCGATCTCCTCACTCTTTTTAATTCTCCTCATTCGGCATTACCGTCATTACTTGTTTCAGGCATGCCCGAGTGGCAAGTGCATAACCCGAGCGACAAACATCTCCAGAGCTGGTATTGCCGTCAGCTGCGTTCTGCACTGTTATTTCATGAGCCACGGATTGCGGCGTTGCAGGTTAATTTGAAAGAAGCGTACTGCCACACTCTGGCGATCAGCCTTGAGATAATGCTGTATCACGACGATGAATCGCTAACGTTTGATCTGGTCTGGGATAATGGCGGTTGGCGCAGTGCGACGCTGGAGAATGTCAGCTAAGCACAATCTCCAGCTCGCGCAGTTCACGCCAGAAGCGTTCGGCAACTGGATTCATGCGGGTATTCATCCGGTATGCATAGGCCTGAATCGGGATCACCAGTTCGTCCCGATTCAGTACAACGAGCTGCCCGCTGCGAATTTCTTGTTGGATGGCGTATTCCGGTAGCCAGGCAATCCCACAGCCGTCGAGGGCAACCTGCTTTAAAAGCTCGCTCATCGAAGAGACAAAAAAGGTGCTGAAACTTAACTCACTGTGGCGCGTCAGGGTGCGATTAATCAATCGCCCCATGTAGGAGTTGCGGCTGTAATTCAGTAACGGAAAGTGTGGCTGCGCGAGGTTAAAAAGTGCTTCTCCGTGTTCGTCACTGGCGCAAACGGGGAACAATTGAGATTCAAATAAGCGAATGTGGTCAAACGGCGCTTCCAGCAAATCTTCGTCGTGAAAGGAAAAAATACAGTCACTTTGCCCTTCACGCAGTTTATCGACCGCTTCATCGACATCAATAGCTTCAATTGCCCAGGTAAAGAGCGGCGGCATCTGGCTGATAATGGACGGTAACAGCCCGAGGGAAAGAGAGTGTGCAGCGGCTATTTTAATTTTGCGTTGCGCGTAATCGCTGCCACCACGGAGTTCTGCAAGGTTGCTCTCTAACTGTTGCAACAGATGGCGGATCTGCGAATGGAATATTTTACCTTGTTCCGAGAGTTGCAGCGGCGTCACCTGGCGGTTAAACAATTCAACGCCAATCGCCTGTTCCAGCGCACGGATGCGGCGGCTGAATGCCGGTTGCGAGACGTTGCGACTGACTGCTGCCTGGGAAAAATTGCGGCATTTTTCCAGGGTCAGAAAATCATAAAGCCATTTAGTTTCAATATTATGCAAAACCGCACCACAGTCATCCATTACGTTTTACTCTGTCAGCCGCCCTTGCGGGCATTCTACGTCCATTCGGGCGGCTGACAACCGTTTATGCCGTTTCAAACGTTCCTTTCACGCAGGCTTTGCCGTCTTTGACCATCAGCTTGCCGCGAGCGTATACCTGCTCAATGCGTAATTCTGGCGTCATGACCAGTAAGTCTGCGTCATTGCCTGGCAGAATTTCGCCTTTCCCGCTCAGGTTAAGGAAACCGGCTACGCTACTGGTGAGCGGGCGCAGGGCATCGCTGATACTGAAATCATAATCTTTGACCAGCACCTGCACGGTTTCCAGCAACGTTTCAAAACCGGCAACACCGATATGGGTTAAATTCCCTTCGTCATCGAAGAACGGCTGGCTACCGTTGCCGTCGGAGCTGAGGGTGACGCGTGCCAGCGGAATACCCGCCTGAACGGCGCGGGCAATACCTTCGGCAGGGGCGACTGGTTCGTCAATGCTGCTGGTGATATCGATGGTGCCGCCTTTGCGCGCGAACTCCAGCGCCTGCTCAAACAACGGAACGTTGCGGTTAACGTGGGTCGGCAGCAACTTGCTAATCGGCACATCGCAGTTTTCCAGCAGGTCATAGACAGGCTGTAACGCCTTTTTGCTGTCGCCCATGTGGAACACGGTGACGCCAGGTTTACCGCCGAGCAAACCGCCAACGCGGGATTCCGCCGCCATATTAGCCAGGTGATAAACGTCCGGTGCGGCAGAACGGTGATCAGAGATGGCGCATTTCACGCCAATCACGCGATCGATAATCGCCACGTCTTTTTCCACGGAACCCGTAATAGTGCGGGAAGGGACATGATAAGCGCCGGTCAGCATCCAGGCGCTGATGCCTTCTTCATTGAGCGCACGGGTCTTGGCGAGCAGGGATTCCGGGTGGCGAGAGATAGAGTCGGTGCCCAGCAGACCAACCACTGACGTGACGCCTGCTTCCGTCAGACGACTTAACGCCACTTCCGGCGTGCGCGTCGTGGGACCTGCTTCGCCGCCACCGCCAATCAAATGGACGTGTTGATCAATAAAACCTGGGCAGAGGATCTGCCCGCTGAGATCGACAACCGTGCAGTCCGGTACAATGTCAGAAGGGATATTACTGGCAACGGCGATAATTTTGCCGTTAGCGACGAGGACATCGCAAATTCCCCGATCTTCCGGCGCATACAAATGCGCTCCCTGCAGCAGGGTAAAACCGGCTGCGGTATAATCAATCATGGTAACTCCTTGTTAAACAATAAGCTGCATAACCCAGATCGACAGCAATGCGTTAATCACGCAGACCGTAATGATATGCGGGTAATATTTGGCATTCACTTCGGCTGTCCCCAGGCAGCGACCGACATTTTGCACCGGGTTGCCCATTAAATACATCGCGGGCAGTAAAACGGTGACATCGTGACCGGTTAATGCGCCAGCGGTTGCCAGACTGGCGGCAACACCGACTGCGCCACCCATACTCATTAACGCGGCTAAAAGGACGGTTGCCGCTTCACCGGGTAATCCCCACAGCGCCATTACGGGTTCACAGATATGCCCCACCCAGTCGAGCAGGCCGGTAATTTTCAGCGCCTGAATGATGACAAACGCCATCACCACGTTTGGCAGCAGGTTGGTCGTGGCGATAGTAAAGCCACGGCGCGCACCATCGATAAACATATCCATGATGTTTTTGCGGACCTGAGTTGTCATGCTTGCGCTCCTTGCGTTGGGTTGCGACGTTCTTCGAAGTTAAGCCAGACGCGCAAAATGTTGGCTCCGACAAATTTAAACACCAGGATGACTGCTAAAGGTACGATTACGGACGTGCCCAGAAAGGCAAACACCGCGACGCCGGAAGAGAAGTAGTTGGTGATAATGGCGCTACCGCTGGTTTGATATGCGGCGAAAATCACTTTATCGCGTTCGGTAATTTCACCTTCCTGCGCCAGCTCTTTGGTCATACCTGCGGCGGCATCGGTGTTTTGCAGGTTAGCGATCAGCGCCAGCGAGCAGATCCCTGGAATGCCCAACAACGGTTTTAGCACTGGCGTCATTAACTGCTGCGCGGCGCGTAATCCGCCAAGACCATCGGTAATTGAAATAATCCCCAGAGAGAGAATGACTGACGGTGCCAGCTCCAGCGCAAAGAGAAAGCCATCTTTAGCCCCCGCGCCACCCGCGCCGCGAAACGAGGTGGTGGCTCCGTTCGCACCAGGCAGTTGCCCAAACGATCCGTTCAGAACGGAAAAATCAAAAACGCGCCACCAACTGTCTGTCCCGGAAAAAACACCGGAAAAAAAGATTATGGTGAGAAAAAAAGCCAGATACCCTTTAATGCCCACTTTTTCTGTCGCCAGCTCCCCGGCTACAGCATCCCCTTGTTGTGTCATAACAATCCCCATTGTTTTTTGTGTTTGTGTGTTGCTTGAGCCAGGAAAATTCCTGGAGCTGAAAAACCTTATCAGCCATGTGGGTATGGGGAAAATGCAAGTATGTTTCTGACTATGCGTTTTTTGCATAGCGGTAAAATTACGCTGTGTGGAAAAGGTTCTACGCAGGATTGAGTTGCAGAAAATTCATAAACCCAGTGACAATGACATAGTAAATAAAAAACAGATAATCCAGGGACGAAAACGCGATGGCAAAGTACAACGAAAAAGAGCTGGCGGATACGAGCAAGTTTTTAAGTTTTGTCCTCCGACACAAACCGGAGGCGATTGGTATCGTACTGGACCGTGAAGGATGGGCGGATATCGATAAGCTCATACTTTGTGCCCAAAAAGCGGGCAAGCGGTTAACCCGTGCATTGCTGGATACCGTGGTTGCCACCAGCGATAAAAAGCGTTTTAGTTATTCCAGTGATGGTAGGTGCATCCGCGCGGTTCAGGGGCATTCGACTTCGCAGGTCGCTATTTCCTTTGCCGAAAAAACACCGCCACAGTTTCTCTACCACGGTACGGCAAGCCGTTTCCTTGACGAGATAAAAAAACAGGGGCTGATTGCAGGTGAGCGTCACTACGTACATCTCTCTGCTGATGAAGCAACGGCACGCAAAGTGGGAGCAAGACACGGATCGCCGGTTATTTTAACCGTCAAAGCACAGGAAATGGCGAAACGAGGCCTCCCTTTCTGGCAAGCGGAAAACGGGGTCTGGCTGACATCAACGGTTGCGGTCGAATTTCTTGAGTGGTAAGGGAAACACTCCTCATGAAGTGACCACTTGCAGCTTAAATAATTGTACTGTGCTGATAAGCGCAGCAATAAACAACGCCGCCGCGCCGCAGAGAGTGGCGCCGGCAAGCGCCGATGTTCCATTGCCGAGCATACTGGTCAGCGCCGGGCCGAGGATTTGTCCAATGCCGTAAATGAGCGTCACAAAGCCTAAAAGATTGAGATTTCCCGGTACGCTCAGTTGGCGGGCGATAGTCATCACCAGAGATGTCGTGCCCATAAAGGTACCGCCAAAACCAAGACTGCTGATGATAAGCAAGAGAGGCGAGTCGCTGGCGAGAGTAAGCAGCACACAGATAGCCTGCACCAGCAAATTCGCCGTCAGGCAGGGCAAAGCCCACCAACGTTTTGCTGCCCATAGCCAGCCAAAGCAACCAGGCACAATTGATAAGCCGACTAACGTCCAGAGATGGGCGGTTAACAATGGTGAGCCTGCATCTTTCGCCATGAGCGGCAGGTAAGTCGCGACGATGATATAACCAAATCCCGCCAGGCCGTACAGAATAGCCAGTAACCACCAGCTCATTATCTGTTGCTCCGTTTTTGCCAATGGCATTGGTGTGATGGCGTGTTTTTTCGAGGGCATTAAAAGCGTAAGTGCAATCAGCATCATGCCAGAAAGCGCCCCGGCGCCTTGCCATAACGTTTGCGAGGAGAGGTCAAAATGCAGGCCTGCCAGAACATATTCATTGCCCAGTGCGATGCCAATGCCAACGCCAGAAAACAAAGCTGCCAGCACAAAAGGATGGCGCGTGTGCTGCATAATCAGCGTCGAACCAAAAATCAGCATACCGGCGCTGGCGACACCTGCCAGGACGCGAATCAATAACACCAGAATAAATGGCAGCAACCATGCCATTGCGAGGATCAACAACCCGCTCGCCAGGGCAGAAGCCAACAGAAATGGGCGCAGGCGCGATGGCTGGTGAAATGCGCCAAACGAAAATAGCAGACTGCCAGCCAGATACCCCGCATAGTTGCCGCTGGCAATCCACGAGAGCTGGCTAAATGAAAACGATCCTTCCGCCATCATGACGGGCAACATAGGCGTATAAAGGAAGCGGCCTAAACCCATACCTAAGGTCAGAACCAGCATCCCGAAAAGCGCGGTGCTGAAAGAAAAGCGTTCTACGGGATGCGAGGGCGAAGGCATGTTTAACCTTGTTTGTCATTTTTGTTGTTAACAAGTTAATAACAAAAAGGTGAAACATGCCAGCCTGTTAATGCGATGATTGAGGGGTAAAGCGATAAAAACGATTTGGTTCGCTAACGATATAAATATTACCTGAGGCATCCATCGCAACCCCTTCGGCCTGTTTGATGTTATGCGACAAACCTCGACTGCCTTTGGTTAGTGACATTTCACCTATAACCTCGCCAGCCAGCGTTACTTCCTGGAGTGCGCGAGATTCATGAGACAGCACCAGAAGCGTATTTTTTTGTTGGTTAAATTCTGCGCCGGACACATCATCTAAAGTAAATTGCCGTTGTAGTGCCTTGTCTTTGCTGATGTGCAATTCATTGCTACTTAACAGCCCGTTAACTTTGTAGACCTCAATCGGGTTTTTCTCTTTAAAAAACCAGAAAGTGTGATCCTGGCGAGAATAGGCCAATCCTTCAAAACCGCAATTGGTTGGGGATTCCTGCAGCGGGATTTTTATTTTTTTGAGGATTTTTACTTCCGAGTTTGGGGTCAGTGAAATCACATAAATGGCATAATCGCGCTCATCGCTAATGACAAACTGATTATCGCCAATGTATTCGATCGTCTCGAGATCCTTAACAAAATCCAGAGGAATTGTGCGGATCAAATCGCCATTGGTGGTCATTTCAACAATGGCGGCAGGTTTGTTGATAGTGCTAAAAAGAGTATTGCTTTGTGCCGACCAGGTCAGCGAAGAGATATTATTCGTTATGCCTGCAATTTCTTTGCCGTCAATGGTGGCGTGGTAATTCTGAAATGATGCTGCATGATTGCTTTTACGGGCGCAAGATTGCACGAAGAAAGTACACACTGCCACAATGACAAAAAGAATCACAATAACGAAGATGCGTTTACTTAACGAAATACTTTTTGTCACGGTAATCCCTTTAAGGCAAATCAATAAGATATCGAGAAGTATACGTAGCGATCTTAATGAATCCTTAACGCGGAGAAATCCCGTAATGTGCAATGCAGCGCCAGCCACCATCCTGCTGACAATAAACTGATTCCGTATGCCCAGGGATCACCCATTGAATTTCCTCGCCAGGCGGACAGGTCAGCCAAATGCATAACCCGCAGCCGCCGCGTAAATCACGGGGAATATCGCTGACGCGAAAAGTCATGCCCGCTGCCTGCAACGCCTTGCGGGTTTGTATGACGCCGACCGTGGAGTGAAATAAAAACAGATACTCTTTCATGCGCGTTTTCTCTGCCGCTGACCGATCACCGCCGCGCCAATTGCACCAGCGAATTGCGCATCAGGGTGAGTTTGTACCGGCATTCCCAGATGGCTTTCCAGCATGTGGGTAAACCTTTGACAGTGGCTAACGCCACCAGTAAACAGAATCGGCGCTTCACAGGAGAGACGAGCAATGAAATTGGCGCTCCGCCGCGCCATCGCGTTAATCACTCCGGCGAGAATCGCTTCTGGCGCTACGCCCGCAGAGCGCAGGCTGATCACTTCTGATTCAGCAAACACTGTGCACATACTCGTGATGGCGTGCGGTATGACATTTTCGGTAATGCTGTCGAGTTGCTCGACGCTGGTGCCAAGCGTGCGCGAGATCACCTCCAGGAAACGCCCGGTGCCTGCCGCGCATTTGTCATTCATCAGGAAATCGCACAGGTTACCGTCATCATCAAGCTGAATCACTTTGCTGTCCTGACCACCGATGTCGATTACCGCGCGCGTTGCTGGCTCAAGAAACCGTGCGCCCAGCCCGTGACAGGAGATTTCCGTCACTTGTTTATCGGCAAAATCCACCAGTTGCCGTCCGTAGCCGGTGAGCGTCAGAAACGGCGTTGTCTCTAACCCTTCGCGCAGAGTTTCCCAGGCTTCAGTAATTGCTGTTGCCGGGCGAAAGGGTGTTGGAACGAGGAAACGGCGCGTAATCACGCCGTCAGCCAGTAAGATCCCTTTGGTGGCGGTTGAGCCGGAATCAATGCCAATCGAATATGTCACTGCCACTCCTTACAGCATCTCAATAAAGGCCGCGACACGGGTGCTGAGCTGCCCGACATCCGAGGTGGAGTAGTCTGTTTCAATAGCGATATAAGGAATGTTGTGCTGCTGGCGCACATGACGTTTAATCGCCAGCGATTCCACCGCGTAGGTATGGCACGCCTGCAAAATCACATCAACTACGCCATCGACCTGATATTCTTCAACCATCTGGCTGAGCATTTGCAGGCGCTGATCGTTCGGCGAAACACAGGAGCAGCCAATCGCCAGATATTTATCCGCCAGCGCGTCGTACACATCACCCGTTTCCGCCACGCATTGCTCGGTGGCTTTCGCCCCGGTGCAGTTTTCATAACCGACAACCCAGCCGCCATTCTCTTCAATCGCGCGCACCACTTTCTCTGCTGCGCCGCCAATTGGGCAGCCGGTGATTAAAATACGTGGGTGCGGGTCCAGTCGCTGGCCTTCTTCCCACTGCTGACGAACGCGGGCGGTCATTGCATCCAGTTCATTGATCAACGCCTCTTTATCGAACCGGAAGGTTGCGCCGTAGACTACTTTCAGAATGTCGCTGCCGCTAAGCGCTGGAGGATTTAACTGCCCCAAATGATAAAAGTTTGCCAGTGCGCGACGTTCGCGGTTTTTCAGCGCAATGGCATCGCGCAGAGCATCTTCGCTAATCTCGTGCCCAAAACGTTCTTCTACCGTTTTTTGCAAGCGCAGTATCTCGGCTTTCCATAATGCACGCGAGGCATCGTCCTTAACGCTGTTTGGCAGTTGCATCACATGAACGGGCTTAAACTCCGCCATGTATTCATACATTTTCTTTTTGCCGTCGCAGGTGGTTTCACCGACCACCAGATCAGAAAAGTAGAAGTAGGGGCATTTATCGGTTTTGCCGAAGCCGTAGCTGCTTTTAATCAGCGGGCAGAGGTTGCGCGGCAGATCTTTCTCGGCTTCTTCAATGGTTTCATCAGAGGTGGAACATAGCGAAACCACAACCGCACCGGCTGCCATCGGGAGCTCTTGCGGCATAAAGGTGCAGTAGGTGCCAACCAGCGGAATGCCGCGCTCCTTGAGATCCATGACGGTGAGAAAGCCTTTCTGGCGAGCTTCAGAGAACTGATCGAAAATGGCGGGTAGATCGGTGACAAGTGACATGATTTTCCTTCCCCGTACCACGGGAGATAATGAAAAGAGGCCACATTATTACCATTCTTTTAGTGTGGTTTATTTGATCTCTCTCGCGGTTAGCCACTTAGTTTTTCATGGATTTCTATAAATTGCCGAGGGGGAACAAGGCCGGGAGCTGCGACAGCAAATACAAAATAAGTCCAATACAACCGCCAACCAGCGTACCGTTGACACGGATAAACTGGAGATCTTTGCCGATATTTAACTCGATTTGCCGCGACATGTCCCGTGCGTCCCAGCTTTTTACCGTGTCGCTGATATGGCGAGTCAGGAATGCGGAAAACTCAGGCGCAATGCGGTGTGCGGCTTGTTCCAGATGACCATTTAACGACGCCCGCAAGGCATCATCGGCAATTAACGTTTCGCCAAACCATTGACCAGCCCGCGCGATACGTTCTTTCACACGAGAATCTTCACTGTTGATATCCGCTTTCAGCCATTCCCGTAAATCCCCCCACAATTCACTGAGATAGCGGTTAAAAGCTTCATCTTCTTTCAGATAGCTTTTTACGGCATCGGCTCGCGCCGCCATTTCCGGATCGTTTTTCAGTTTCTCGATCAGGGCGAAGGTAGCGCGATCAAACGCATGGCGGATCTGATGCGCACGATCGCGGCTGATATCATCAAGCAAAGAATTCACCGCGTCAGAAACCAACTCCGCGCTATGTTCGCCCAGCCATTCAGTGGGCAAAATTTTGGCTTTCAGTGGATGCTCGCTCTCCAGCCAGCGAACAATTTGCTGGGCAATAAACTTGCGCGATTTATCGCGCTGGAGAAGGGCGATCAACTGTGCGATCAGCGTATCCAGCAGCACCTGATGACGATCGTTTTTAGTCATACTCTCCAGCATCAACGCACTGGTGCCAGAAAGATCGACTTTATCAATCGCCCGGTGGACCGCGCGCTTAAGCAGGCGCTGAATACGCGCATCATCGGTTAGTTCAAGAAAACCGCTCATGATCTGCAACAGATGCTGACCAACGCGGCGGGCGTTTTCTGGCTGACTAAACCAGTTGCCAATCAACAACGCCGGTTCGTGACGTCGAATCAATGCCACCAGCGATTGGGTATCGAGAAATTTTTCCTGCACGAACTGGCCGAGATTTTCGCCAATCCGGTCTTTATTACGCGGAATAATCGCCGTATGACGAGAAATGATCGGAATCGGCACGCGGCGAAACAGCGCCACCACCGCAAACCAGTCCGCCAGCGCGCCGACCATCGCCGCTTCAGCAATCGCCTTCACGCCGCTCACCCAAAAATTGGGCGGCAAAAACAGCGTAACGACAAAGGTAGCAGCGGCGATAAGCAGTAAAGAGAGCGCCAACATTTTGGCGCGTCTGAGTTCAATGAGTTTATTCATAATGTTAAGAATAGAGCCTGACGGCAGGATCGCGCAAAAATCACCGCTCCTCCGCCAGCTCGGCAGCCTGATGTTGGCGCACGCGATTAAGCAATCCGGCCAGGGTGAAAACGACGATAACGCCTGCCACAACGGCTAACAGATGAAACGGCAAGCGACCGCTGTTAAACCACAGCCAGCGGCCGATTTCGACCGAGACAGACATCACCATCAGGATCACCATATTCAGCGATGCGGAGACGGTCCCTTTCGGTAAGTTATTGGAAAACAGCGTAAAGCGGAATAAGGTCGGGAAAATCAAACCAATCCCGAAAGCATACAGACTGGTGCCCAGCACCGACCACAGCCAGACGTGCGGTGACAGCAGATTGCCGATAATCAACAGCGCGAGGCCAACCAGTTGAAGGGGTACGGCACGCCAGATAAAGCGCGGTTCGGTCGGATCTTTAACGAAACGCGCCACGATGGCATTCGCGACAATCACCGCGCCGAACACCGGAACCTGTGTCCAGGCGAACTGCGAAGTTGTTAAGCCGCCCGCGTCGATCAGGATCACCGGCGAGACAGCCACCCAACTCATCATGGGGATATAGCTTAAAGAGATGGTTGCTGCGCCAAAGAGGAACAGCCGATTGCAAAAGACATTACGAAAATCGCGCAAGACGCTTTTGGCGCTAAATGGAACCGCGCCGCGCTTCACCGTCTCTGGCATCGCCAGCAGTAAGCCAACAAATGAGATAAAACCCATAACCGCAATGATGGCAAAAAGGACTTTCCAGTGCACAAAGTGCATCAGAGCTGCGCCGGAAAGCGGGCCAATAATCGGCGCAATCAGTACGATGGAGGTGATAATCGCCATCAACTTGATCCCTTTTGTCTGTCCGAACGCCTCCTGCACCGTGACATAACCAACGGTGGCAATAAAACAGATACTGGTGCCCTGAATTGCACGCGCGATAAGAAACTGTGTCATAGACGTTGTGAACATTGTCGCAGCGCAGGCAAGGGTAAATATTAGCGCCCCGGTAATCAGCACCGGCCTGCGGCCAACCCTGTCGGAAAGCGGCCCCAGCAGCCACTGCAATGCCATGCCTCCAGCGAGATAGAGACTGACGGCAGCCGGGGCCAGACTGACATCGGCATTAAAATCACGGACCACATTAATGATCCCTGGCTGGATCAGGTCCGTCGACAGATACGCAGCAAAGTCATACAAAATCAACGCCATCGGGAAAAACAGCGTGGCGGCATGGCGGGCAAAAAAACGTGGCATAACAAACAACTCCTTGTCCGGAGAACCCCAATGGGGAAAACGAAATTCAATACCGTCGGTAATGACGAAAGGCAGGCGAGAAGGACAAATGTACTGAATTTCATGTAATCAACCACACTGCCTGCGAATACACAGACAGAGAAATACCTTCTGACTCCAGGTCAGAATGTATAACGATTACAAATAGTCATCAGCACATTACACCTCTTTAATTGATGGCTTGCATAGAAAATATACACCTTAAGTGTAATTAAAATTTGGTAATGCTGCCAACTTACTGATTTAGTGTATGATGGTGATTTTAAGGTGCTTGCGTGGCTTCCATTTCCATCAGATGTCCTTCCTGCTCCGCTACTGAAGGCGTGGTGCGTAACGGCAAAAGCACTGCCGGACATCAGCGCTATCTCTGCTCTCATTGCCGTAAAACATGGCAACTGCAGTTCACTTACACCGCCTCTCAGCCCGGTACGCACCAGAAAATCATTGATATGGCCATGAATGGCGTCGGATGTCGCGCCAGTGCACGCATTATGGGCGTTGGCCTCAACACGGTTTTACGTCACTTAAAAAACTCAGGCCGCAGTCGGTAACCTCGCGCATACAACCGGGCAGTGATGTGATTGTCTGCGCTGAAATGGACGAACATTGGGGCTACGTCGGTGCTAAATCACGTCAGCGCTGGCTGTTTTACGCGTATGACAGGATACGGAGGACGGTTGTGGCCACGTCTTCGGTGAACGCACTCTGGCCACACTGGAGCGTCTTCTGAGCCTGCTGTCGGCCTTTGAGGTCGTAGTATAGATGACGGATGGCTGGCCGCTGTATGAATCACGCCTGAAGGGAAAGCTGCACGTTATCAGCAAGCGTTACACTCAGCGCATTGAGCGACATAATCTGAATCTGAGACAACATCTGGCAAGGCTGGGACGGAAGTCACTGTCGTTCTCAAAATCGGTGGAGCTGCATGACAAGGTCATCGGGCATTATCTGAACATAAAACACTATCAGTAAGTTGGAGTCATTACCCGACAGCGAGGTGTTTAGTGTGCCATGTCAGGCGAGAAATTCTATTGGATGAATCAAGTCCAACTTACTCATTGTCAATTTCATGGTTGATTATTCGAAACGTGATGCTATTTCCAACATCAACGCTATAATTGCAGAATAATTGTAGATACATTTTTGTATATACAATTAGGGATGGCAATTATGCCAATGGAGTTTGAATGGGATGAAAACAAGGCCAAAAGTAATCGGGTGAAACATGGCATCCGCTTTGAAGATGCGGTGTTATTGTTTGATGATCCACAACATTTGTCACAGCAAGAACGCATAGAAAACGGTGAGTATCGCTGGCAGACAATCGGCCTGGTTTACGGCATCGTGGTTATTCTGGTTGCGCATACCATCCGTTTCGAAAGCGGAAATGAAATTATTCGAATCATCAGTGCACGAAAAGCAGATCGTAAAGAGAGGAATCGCTATGAGCATGGTTAAACATAAACGAGGGACCTCCTCTACACTCGATGTGCAGCATGAGGCCGAACTGAAGGCGCTGACGAATAAATCCGACGAAGATATTGATTACAGTGATATCCCACCTTCCAGCGATGAGCAATGGTCTAACGCCGAACGCGGTAAGTTTTATCGGCCATTGAAAACTCAGGCTTCGGTGCGTATTGATGCTGATGTGATGGAATGGTTGAAGCGACCAGGTAAAGGCTATCAAACTCGCCTGAACGCAATTTTACGTGAAGCGATGCTGCGCGATCAGAACAAAAAATAATTCAGGCCGCCACATGGCGGCCATCATCCAAAATTACTTCCTCAACCCCGCAAACGCTGCCCGAATCTCTTCCTCCGGCAACTGAATCCCGATAAACACCATTGTGCTATGCGGTTTTTCATCGCCCCACGGGCGGTCCCAGTCGGCGCTGTAGAGGCGCTGGACGCCCTGGAACAGCAGGCGGTTAGGTTCGCCGTCAATCCACAGCATCCCTTTGTAACGCAGCAGTTTATCTGCCGATTCCAGAAGCAGGTTTTCCATCACCCGGGAAACTTCGCTGATATCTACCGGGTAATCCAGTTCCACCACAATCGACGAAATATCGTTTTGTTTATCCGCGATAAAGTGGAAACGCGGTTTGGTGCTGACGACGTTCTCTTCCAGCATAAAACCGTTGGTGTTGAACAGCAGGCCCAGGTCGATGTCGCCGTGGGTGACGGTGTAGACCGGTGCACGGGCGTTGATGCGCGCCAGGCGTTCACGCAGTTTTTCTGCTTCGCCTGCGACGTCGGTTTTGGTCAGCAGAATACGGTCGGCGTAGCCAACCTGGGACTGGGCGATGGTGAACTGGTTCATCTGCTCGTCGGCATGTACCGCATCCACCAGCGCAATCACACCGTCCAGCAGGTAACGCTGGCATAAAATCTCATGGGAGAAAAAGGTCTGAATAATCGGGCCGGGATCGGCCATGCCGGTGCATTCAATGACCAGACGGTCAAACTGAATATTGCCCTTGTCGAGATTATCCAGCAGGTCGAGTAGTGCGTCTTCCAGCTCGTTGGAGCGCGAACAGCAGATGCAGCCGTTGGTCAGCGTTTTGATCTGCGTGGCGCGGTCGCCAATTAGTTGATCATCAACGGAGACTTCGCCGAATTCGTTTTCAATCACGGCAATCTTGTAGCCGTGTTGTTCGTTAAGAATATGGCGCAGCAGGGTGGTTTTTCCCGCGCCTAAAAAACCGGTGAGTAGGGTAACTGCAATCGGGTTCATGCTCTCTCCATTAACAACAGCGCATACCGCCTTTACCATCGCCGCCGTAGCGCGCGTTCTGGCGTTCGCGGAAGAATTCTTCATAGCTCATGTACGGCTTGTCGGGATGGTTGGTCTTCATATGCTCGACGTAGTTGTCGTAGTCTGGAATGCCAATCAACATCTTTGCCGCCTGGCCGAGATATTTTTTTGCCTGTCCTAAGTTACCAAACATAGTTCACTCTGATAAGAACAAAGCCCCGCCGAAGCGGGGCTAAACACGGTTAGTGGTGCGAAGAGATCTTCACGCCGCCTTCCGGGATTGGAACGTACGGTGTTTCTTTGTCAGTACGTTTGTCGCTGTTACGCACCGCAAGCCAGGTTTTGAAACCGTAGAAGATGATGCTGTACACCACAATCAGGAACAGAATACTCAGGCCCGCGTTGGTGTAGTTGTTCACAACGATGTGGTTCATGTTGGCAATCTGCTGCGCCGTCAGGTCAGTACCGTTAGCAATCTTCTCTTTGTACTGGCTTGCCATGTAGAAGAAGCCTTCCATCTGCGGGTTGGTGCTGAACAGTTTCAGACCCAGCGCCCAGGTGGTGCAGATAAGCAGCCATACAGCCGGAACAACAGTTACCCAGATGTATTGGGTGCGCTTCATCTTAATCAGCACAACGGTGCCCAGTACCAGCGCTACGGCTGCCAGCATCTGGTTGGAGATACCGAACAGCGGCCACAGGCTCTTAACGCCGCCCAGCGGATCGACCACGCCCTGATACAGCAGGTAGCCCCACAGACCCACACAGCCCGCAGTACCGATGATACCGGCAACCAGAGAGTCGGTTTTTTTCAGGAATGGGATGAAGTTACCCAGCAGGTCTTGCAGCATAAAGCGGCCAGAACGGGTACCCGCATCCAGCGCGGTCAGGATGAACAGGGCTTCGAACAGAATACCGAAGTGATACCAGAAGCCCATGTCAGCCATCGGCAGCACTTTGTGGAACACATGAGCGATACCTACCGCCAGCGTCGGCGCACCACCTGCACGGTTCAGGACAGAAGGCTCACCAATGTCTTTCGCGGTTTGCAGGATCTGCTCTGGCGAAATCACGAAGCCCCAGGAGCTGACGGTCGCCGCCGCGTGTGCGGTAACGTCTTTCAGCTGCGCCATGATGATCGGCGCGTTCTCGCCACCCATTTCATGCAGGTTAGGCATGGTGATGCCAAGGCCCGCAGGCGGGGTATTCATCGCGAAGTAAAGACCCGGTTCGATGATGGACGCAGCAACCAGCGCCATAATCGCCACGAAGGACTCCATCAGCATTGCGCCGTAGCCAATGAAACGCGCGTCGGTTTCGTTAGCCAGCAGTTTCGGCGTCGTACCGGAAGAGATCAGCGCGTGGAAGCCAGATACCGCACCACAGGCGATGGTGATGAACAGGAACGGGAACAGAGCGCCTTTCCACAGCGGGCCAGTACCGTCAATGTACTGGGTCATCGCAGGCATTTTCAGTTCCGGGTTCAGCACCACGATACCCAGCGCCAGGCCGACGATAACGCCGATTTTCAGGAAGGTTGCCAGATAGTCGCGCGGTGCGAGGATCAGCCACACCGGCAGCAGTGCGGAAACAAACGCATAGCCAATCAGCGCGAAGGTAATGGTGGTGTCTTTAAAGGTCAGTGCCGGACCCCAGTACGGATCGTGAGCAATCACGCCACCGAAGTAGATAGAGGCAACCAGCAGCACGATACCAATGACAGAGACTTCACCCACACGCCCCGGACGGATAAAGCGCATGTAGATACCCATAAACAGCGCAATCGGTACGGTTGAGCAAACGGTGAAGACACCCCACGGACTTTCGGCCAGGGCTTTAACCACAATCAGCGCCAGGACGGCGAGGATGATGATCATGATTAAGAAACAGCCAAACAGCGCGATAGTCCCCGGTACTGGTCCCATCTCTTCTTTGATCATCTCACCAAGAGATGCGCCATTACGGCGAGAGGAGATAAACAGCACCATAAAGTCCTGAACCGCACCGGCCAGCACGACCCCCGCCAGCAGCCACAGCGTGCCAGGCAGGTAGCCCATCTGCGCGGCGAGAACCGGACCCACCAGCGGACCAGCACCGGCGATAGCGGCGAAGTGGTGACCAAACAACACGTAACGGTTGGTCGGAACGTAGTTCAGACCGTCGTTGTTAATAACCGCAGGCGTCGCGCGCGTGGGGTCGAGTTTCATCACCTTCTGGGCGATGTACAGACTGTAGTAGCGATACGCCACCAGATACACCGACACAGAGGCGACCACGATCCACAGGGCGCTGACGTGCTCCCCCCGACGTAATGCAACTACCGCGAGGCAGAATGCACCGATGATTCCGAGAATCACCCAGGGTATGTGCTTGAATATCTTTTTAGTATCCATAGTAAAACCTGGCATGTATTGATTAATAGTTGGCCGAAGCCGTTCTAGGTTTGCGTTGCGTTTGAGGAGGTAAATTGACCGCTATCCTGTAGTGATGTTGCCAGAGTTACGCGCGCGTAAAGTAAGGTAAATAACTGAGTGGTTATTTTAGGGATGTAAGCGGTCAGTTTTGCGGTTGAGCGGCAAAGGCGTCGTTTAAGTGACGATAAATATGTGATTCATATCACATATTTATATTGTGAGTAATTTATGTAAATAATGGCTTTTTAAATTCAGAGTGTGAATAAAATTACTCGGCGTAATCTCCGCGGGATATTCATAAAGTTTTTCCTTTCCTGGCCGAAAATCTTGCATCGGTCCACAGGAAAGAGAAACCATGTTAAAACGTATCAAAATTGTGACCAGCTTACTGCTGGTTTTGGCCGTTTTTGGCCTTTTACAACTGACATCAGGCGGTCTGTTCTTTAATGCCTTAAAGAATGACAAAGAAAATTTCACTGTTTTACAAACCATTCGCCAGCAGCAATCCACGCTGAATGGCAGCTGGGTCGCGTTGTTGCAGACGCGTAACACCCTCAACCGCGCGGGTATCCGCTACATGATGGATCAGAATAATATTGGTAGCGGTTCAACCGTTGCTGAGCTGATGGAGAGTGCCAGTATTTCGCTGAAACAGGCGGAAAAAAACTGGGCGGATTACGAAGCGTTGCCGCGTGACCCGCGTCAGAGCACCGCCGCAGCGGCAGAGATCAAACGTAATTACGATATTTATCACAATGCGCTGGCGGAGCTGATCCAACTGTTAGGTGCAGGCAAAATCAACGAGTTCTTTGATCAGCCGACCCAGGGATATCAGGACGGTTTCGAGAAGCAGTATGTGGCTTACATGGAGCAAAACGATCGGCTCTATGATATCGCCGTCAGCGATAATAATGCCTCCTACAGCCAGGCGATGTGGATTCTGGTGGGCGTGATGATCGTCGTACTGGCAGTCATCTTCGCCGTCTGGTTCGGTATTAAAGCCTCGTTGGTAGCGCCAATGAATCGCCTGATTGACAGCATTCGTCATATTGCAGGCGGCGATCTGGTGAAACCGATTGAGGTGGATGGCTCTAATGAGATGGGGCAACTGGCAGAGAGTTTGCGCCATATGCAGGGAGAGCTGATGCGTACCGTCGGTGATGTGCGCAACGGGGCCAATGCCATCTATAGCGGTGCCAGCGAAATCGCTACCGGCAATAACGATCTCTCTTCGCGCACCGAGCAACAGGCCGCTTCGCTGGAAGAGACGGCAGCCAGCATGGAGCAACTGACCGCAACGGTGAAACAGAACGCCGAAAATGCGCGCCAGGCCAGCCACCTGGCGTTAAGTGCTTCTGAAACGGCGCAACGCGGCGGCAAAGTGGTAGATAACGTGGTGCAGACTATGCGCGATATCTCCACCAGTTCGCAGAAAATCGCCGATATTATCAGCGTAATTGACGGCATTGCCTTCCAGACCAATATTCTGGCTTTGAACGCGGCGGTTGAAGCAGCGCGCGCGGGTGAGCAAGGGCGCGGTTTTGCGGTGGTCGCGGGTGAAGTGCGTAATCTGGCCCAGCGCAGCGCTCAGGCGGCTCGTGAAATTAAAAGCCTGATTGAAGACTCGGTGGGGAAAGTAGATGTTGGCTCTACGCTGGTCGAAAGCGCAGGGGAAACAATGGCGGAGATTGTCAGTGCCGTGACCCGCGTGACGGACATTATGGGCGAAATTGCTTCTGCTTCTGATGAGCAGAGCCGTGGTATCGATCAGGTTGGCTTAGCGGTTGCTGAGATGGACCGGGTAACTCAACAGAACGCTGCGCTGGTGGAAGAATCTGCCGCTGCCGCCGCCGCGCTGGAAGAGCAGGCCAGTCGCCTGACCGAAGCTGTGGCAGTGTTCCGGATTCAGCAACAGCAGCAACAGCAGCGTGAAACATCGGCTGTGGTAAAAAACGTGACGCCAGCTACGCCGCGTAAAATGGCAGTGGCAGATAGCGGGGAGAACTGGGAAACGTTTTAATCGCCATAAAAATGCCCGATAAGCAAAATGTTATCGGGCATAGGGAGTTTAATCTTTACGCGGGTCGTTGATCGGCTGACGAACCAGGAAGATGTACGCCAGTGCTCCCGCTGCGGTGACGCAACCGCAGATGATTAGTGCCAGACGGAATGAGTGGGTGGTATCAACAATAAAACCAGTAATGATCGGCGCAAAAGAGGCGCAGATGAAGCTGGCAAAGTTCTGGATACTGCCCACCGACGCCGTCATGCGAGAAGCAACTGCGACGTGGATCAAGCCCCAGCAGGATGTTCCGGCAAAGTGAATACAGAACAGTGCCATGCCAATCAGCAGAACCGCCGTCATGGATGTTGTCGCTTGCGGTACGACCAGCGTAAAGGCGGCAGAACAGAACATCCCGGCAATAATGCAGATCTTACGGCTTTTAATCGGAGCCATTCCCCCTTTGACCAGCCAGTCAGTAACGTAACCGTTGACCAGCATCCCGGCAGCCCCAAACAGGAAAGGGATAGCCGCCATCAACCCTGTGCTTTTTAAATCCAGGTTATAGGCTGTTTGCAGGTAACCAGGAAGCCAGGCCAGATACAGCCACGCAGTGTAGTTGATGCCACTGAATCCGAGCATCATTCCCCACATTGTGCGGTTACGGAACAGGCTGCGCCATTCGGCAAAACTGAGCGGATCTCGGCGGGCATTGACGCTACCTGCATTGAGATAAGCTTGTTCAACGGCAGTCAGTTCTACGTGCTCGCGGTTGCGATAGAGCATATACCAGCCAATGGCGAGAAAAATCCCCAGCACACCAATGGTAATAAACATCCCACGCCAGCCCATCACCAGCATCATCGCCGCCAGAATCGGTGGGCTTACGGCAACGCCAATGGTAGAAGCTGCGTTGAAGAAGCCCATCGGGCGTCCGCGCTCTTTGATGTTGAACCAGTCGTTAATGACTTTTACGCCACATGGGTTCATCGGCGCTTCACCAATCCCCATACCGATACGCACCAACACGAACTGCGTAAAGCTGTGCACCATGCCAGACATGGCCTGGAACAGTGACCAGAAGAACATCCCCAGTCCCAGCATCAGGCGTGGGCCTTTACGATCCAATAGTGGGCCGCAAGGAAGTTGCGCAATCCCGTAAGCGAGTGAAAACACGGAGAGCAAAGCGCCGATTTCGGTGGCACTTAATCCCAATTCTTCACGAATCGTTAAATTTGCTACCGACAGCGAACTGCGGTCGAGATAATTGATTACCGCCGCAAAAAATAATAACAACATGGCGGTGGTTTGAATGCGTTTAATTCGGGTACTGCGTTGAACTAATCCATCTGGTGGCACGGGAATATCTGCCGACGAAGATGGAGTAAATGAAGAACGCGGATCGAGGGTGATATTTTCTTTTTCCACGCCGGACTCCTGTATTTATAATTTTAATTGTTTACGTAATTGTGCATTACGCAAGGTTGACATTAACGGCAGGTTAAAGTTTTAGGACTTTACTACCGCTCACAAAAACATTTTTAGTCGACTGATTGTGAGCATAGGTAAGCGGGAATTTCCCGGTATTTATCTTTTGATAAAACCGTGCACCGCTAATAGTTTGCTGTTTTTAATCCGTACTTAATGAGCATAACGCGTGTTCTCATTAATGGATCGAATCATTGATTGTTTAGCTGAATTCAAATGGTTACGGAGCGCAAGGGTGGCATCAAGGTCACTGCGGCAAATCAGAGCGCTGAGAATGGTCATATGCTCATCGACGGCAATGATATTGCGCTGTTTAAGATCGCTTTCGTCCCATTGATAGTGAAAATGAAAGATGACTGAGATGATCTCAAGAGATTGATCAAAAAAGATATTGTCGGCAGCTGAAAGCAGTAAGGAGTGAAAATCTCTGTCAAGTTGCGAGAACATGCGAAAGCTATTGCCGATGTTGTCACGCAGTAGCCGATGACGTTCGAGCATGGTTTTCGCCTGCAGCCAGCGGGGATCATGATCAGGCAGGTTGAGAAAGTGCTGAAGTGAATGTGTTTCGAGCATTTCGCGTAGTTCAAACAGCTGCTCGGCGTAGGATTGATCGAATTGCTTCATGCTCCACTGGCCGCGCTTTTCGCTTTGAATAAGATTATAACGGCCGAATTTTAAAAGATATTCTCTTACTACAACCGGGCTGACACCCGCGGCCCGAGCCAGTTGCAGTTCAGAAAAAGTTTCCCCAGGGCGTAACTGGCGCTGGTTTATCATCGTGAAAAAAGCCTGCTCAAACACTTTGTTTTGTTCACTCATTGAAGCGGTAGTACAGGCGAAACCGTCATCATGGTCAGGTTTACGCGCAATCACATAGTCGTTTCCAACCTGCGTTAAGACGCCGCATTCGCGTAAGTGGCTGAGAATATGACGCACTGTAGTGCGGCTGATGTTGTACATTTCCGCCAGCGCACTTTGCGATGGAAGTGGGGAAGGGATATGACCCCGCACCATATCATCAATGACCTGGTTAATCACATTGTGGCGTAAATTTTGTGAACGACTCATATTTTCCTCCTTGTGAGTCCATTAAAACCCGATTTAAAACATTTTTATGCGTGTGTTTTCACAAAACAGATTTTCCGTTCCGCTGCCATTTTTCATTTTTATTGATATCTAAGGCAACAAAAAATGGAGAGCCGAATCATGTCTACGATGAATGTTTTAATTTGCCAGCAGCCGAAAGAATTAGTCTGGAAACAACGCGAGATACCTATTCCGGGTGACAATGAAGCATTAATAAAAATTAAGTCTGTCGGGATTTGTGGTACCGATATTCATGCCTGGGGTGGAAATCAACCATTTTTTAGTTATCCACGTGTTTTAGGCCATGAAATATGTGGGGAGATTGTTGGGCTGGGTAAAAATATTGCTGATCTTAAAAATGGTCAGCAAGTTGCTGTGATCCCTTATGTTGCCTGTCAGCAATGCCCGGCGTGTAAAAGCGGGCGTACCAATTGCTGTGAAAAAATTTCAGTCATTGGCGTGCATCAGGATGGCGGTTTTAGTGAGTATTTGAGCGTGCCGGTGGCGAACATTTTGCCCGCAGACGGTATTGACCCGCAGGCGGCAGCATTGATTGAACCTTTCGCTATTAGCGCTCATGCGGTGCGTCGCGCAGCCATTGCTCCCGGCGAGCAGGTGCTGGTGGTCGGGGCGGGGCCAATCGGTCTGGGCGCGGCGGCAATCGCTAAAGCCGATGGCGCACAGGTGGTGGTGGCGGATACCAGTCCGGCGCGCCGTGAACATGTGGCAACGCGTCTGGAATTACCTTTACTGGACCCGTCAGCCGAAGATTTTGACGCGCAGCTACGGGCGCAGTTTGGTGGTTCGCTGGCGCAGAAAGTGATCGACGCGACAGGTAATCAACATGCGATGAATAACACCGTGAATTTGATTCGTCACGGCGGCACGGTGGTATTTGTCGGCCTGTTTAAAGGTGAGTTGCAGTTCTCCGATCCGGAATTCCATAAAAAAGAAACGACGATGATGGGCAGCCGCAACGCCACGCCGGAAGATTTTGCTAAAGTCGGTCGACTGATGGCGGAAGGAAAAATCACTGCCGACATGATGTTAACCCATCGCTATCCGTTCGCCACGCTGGCAGAAACCTACGAGCGCGATGTGATTAACAATCGTGAGTTGATTAAGGGTGTAATTACTTTCTGATAAGGCGAGATTATTAAAGTTGCCATGCAGCGTCCGGGGAAGTGTTGGGCGCTGTTTTTTTTCTGTTTCTCAATGATGTTTTGTAGGCCGGAGAAGATGTGTAGGTCGCACCTTATGCGACCTACACATCAGTCAGAAATTACCCTTCACGTTCCACAACTTTAATTTCCACCATGCCGATCCCGAGCTTACGCGGAGAGTGTCCGAGGATATTCCCTTCGTTGGTTGAGACAGGTTCCGGCGGCACAATTACCAGTGTGTCGGCATCGGTTGGGTTATCGAAATGCAGTGTGGTGGTGGTCACTTCATTGCCCAGCACAAGAGTTTGTTCTTCATTGCCTACGCGTACCGGAATAGGACGGCTGGCGTTATTGCCGTATGCTTTGGCGGTAATCACCAGGTCAAATTTCTTCGGCAGCGGATGCTTGTACTCGATTTTTACTTCATCGCCCAGCTGCGCGTTGGACCAGCGGCCCCACGACTCTGGACGGGAAATCCCACTAAACTGTTTCACCTCTTCTGGCGCACCGGCGACGTTGAAGATGAAACTGTCGGCTTTGTAGCGAATATCGTTATCAACAATTTTCAGCGTATCGACATTGCCTTTATAACGCGCCATGTCGATGACCGTATCTTTAAATGCCGTTTTGCCCTGCCATGTTGTTTTGTCAACATGCTGAACAATTTGCTGACCGCCAAGCTGCCCTTGCGAGACACACCAGTCGGTGGAGAGTGCCAGTTCCGGAGCCCAGAGTTGTGCCATCTTATAGCAACGGTCAACCCAGACGAAATTGTCGCGTGGAGCGAAATCGGCCAGCTGGAAACGCAGCGGTGCTGAGTATTCGCTTTCCGGCAGCGGTTCCACGCGTTTGTCTGAAACCCGCAACAGCAGTGGCAAACGGAAATGGCTACCCGAGAAGGCAATCATGTTTTTCTGCTGGTCGATGGTGAACTCTTTCATCTCTTTAGGGAATTTCCACAGGCGGATGATATCCGGCTTCCACGCCAATGTTTTCTCTTTGATATTGAGGAAGATTTCCGACATTGACTGCCCGGATAAACTGCTACGACCAAGTCCGAGATAGTTATCGCCACCGAGAATGTCCAGCACCGTCGCGCCGTTATCCATCGTGTTACGCTTCACTGCCAGCGTCTCTTGCTGCGGCTTGTCGCCACGAATGACAAAAAACAGGTTATTGCGATCCTGCTTATTAAGGTATTTCCACGCCGTGTTGTTCATCGCTAAATGGTCAGAAGAGACGACGATGACGGTATCTTTAAACCACGGTGACGCTTTGATTTTGTTGATAAACGCCGCGATATTCTCCTGGCTGCAACTTACCGCGCTGAATGACTGGTTCGGCTTACCGTCAAAATCATATTTTTTGCGGTTACAGGTACGCGAGATAAAACCATCCGGGTGATGGGTATCGACTGTCAGGGTAAACAGTGAGAATCGCTGACCTGAGCGGGAAAGCTCTTCAAACTTTTTCCACGCTTCATCGAGAACGGTATCGTCGTAGAATCCCCAGTCGTTGCGATAGTGCGGGTCGGCCACCACGCTTTTCAGCTCTTCTGAGCCGTATAAGTGGTCGAAGCCATGCGACTTCAGGAACACATCTTTACCGGCAAAACGCAGATTCGCGCCCTGCACGAAATAGTTCTGATAACCCGAGTTTTTCAGGATATCGCCCAGACAGATGTTCTGCGGGAAGAAGCTGGAGACAGAGGCGGAGGCGTTGCCTTCAAAGGGGGCAAACAGCGGTATGCCGCACTGAGAAGCCACCATGCCCGCAATCGTGTAATCCGTTCCTGGCAGCTGCTGCGTGTGGCTGAAATCCAGGCCTTCATTTTTCAACGCGCCCAGTTCAGGCGTGAGATCCGGGAAAGCTTCGTTATCAAAATAGGTCCGCTCGAGACTTTCGCCGTAGATATAAACCAGGTTGAGTTTCGGGTCAGGGATAGTTTTCGACGGCTCTTTATAATAAGCCGCAAAGTCCGGGTCGCCATCGCGTGACTGGGATTTCACCAGTTCCGTTATCTGACGAAATGCCGGGCTGGCATCCACTGAACCCAGCGCCAGTAAGAGTGCCAGCAGGCTGTAACCAAAATGGTGCGGATGATGGCGACGACGGCGCAGGATCCAGCCCAGCGCACCGAACACCGCCGTCAGCCCCAGCACAATGCCGATACCCGGAAGAATGTATTTGCTGACACCAGCACCGGTCAGGCTGTTGGTTAAGGTATAGAGAACCGCGTCGTTAATACCATCGCCAGTAAAATAGTCGCTGGCAAACAGGGTGATATTTAAAACGACAAATAGCCCCAGCACCGTTAACGTGGCTGCAAACCACCAGGTGTTACGTCCCGCTTTCCATGCGTAAATCAGCACAGAGGCGAGAAAAAGGGCGAAAGAGAGTAGTTCTGACAACGGGCGATCCTCACTAAACCGGGCCGTTTAGCCAACGTTTAAGCTTTTTGAGAAGCACAATGTAATGGCGTCGCCATATTGCTGCAATTCTAGTGTCAAAAAAATGCGATGTTGTTAGGAATTAGTTTATAAACAGACTTTTTTGATTACGGTCGCTTCCCGTGTAACAGGGGGAAAACCGTCCAGGAGCAGGGAAAAGGGCAGGAGAGAGCCGCGTCAGCCGGGTAACAGCTAAAACGCGGCGTTTCGCGGTTCAGGAAATGAAGTTCAGCCCCTGCTTTAACACCAGATCGCAGGCTTTGGTTTTCACCTTTTCTGCCAGCGGAGTCGTTCCGATATTATCCAGATTGAGTTGCTGACCATCTTTAGTTTTCAGCAAACCCTGAATGCCATCCAGATAGTTGGTGTCTTCTTTTTGCTCTTCACTGTTCAGGCCCAGTTTTTCCAGTACCTGATTCTTGATGTTTTCGGCATCGGTTACCGACGCCAGCTTTTGCTTCGCGCAGTATTGCAGAATGCCTGCGGCATTGTTCATGTTATCTGCGCTTAAGGCCTGGTTTCCGCTGCTAAGCAAGTTAGTTAATGACGCGAGCGACCAACCGCCTTCCTGTGTCGTGCTGTTTTGGTTGCCAAGTTCGCTGGCGGCGCTGGAGAGCGCATCTTTCCAGGACGCAGCATGCACCCCGGTGGAAATTAATGCGCTGGCGGCAATGGCACAGCACAGAAGATGTTTAACAGTTTTCATCATCATTACTCAAGGTGGAATTGTGTCGCAGTATACCGCCAGAAACGGGGATTAATACTCTTTACCTGTTACCCGGCTACGGTAGCTATCCCAGTTGAAGATCACCCACAAACTGTTACCCAGGCGCATACGGTCCATCACGCGTTCGCCCAGCAACTTGGTCATCTCTTCCATATTACTGTTGGTCAGCATCCCGGTTGGGCGTTTGGAAGAAGAGCGGCGATCGACGATCTGGTTGATGATCACTTTTTCGTATTTCGATTCGGTCTGCACGCCGATCTCATCGATCACCAGCAGATCAACGTTGCTCAGATCGTTAAGCAGTTGTTCTTCACTGGTACCGCTATTCCTGAAGGTATCTTTCATCGCCGACATAATATCGGCCACGGTGATGATCAATACGGATTTACCGCGTAGCAGCAGCTCGTTGCAGATTGCCGCCGCCAGATGGTTTTTGCCGGTTCCTGGCTTACCAGAAAAGATGAAGCTGGCGATGTTGCCGTCAAACTCTTCGACATACTGGCGCGCTTTGCTTAACGCATTCATCTGCCCTTCACACTCAACGCGATAGTTCTCAAAGGAGCAGTTCTGATGCAGTGGACGAATACCGGAGCGGTTAAAGGTGCGCTGCATTTTCATCGCCCGATTTTCACGTTCGAGAGCGGCGGAGCGGATCGCCCCTTGTTCTTTCTGCCAGGCCAGTAACTCTTCACCCGTTTTGAATGCAGGTTTGATATGGGCAGGCATCATTTTTTGCAGGCGTTGCATCAGGTCGCCAACGTTTTTCATCGTTACCCTCTGAATCCTGGTGGAATTTGGCTGTCAGGTTCGCTGACCGTATTCACATCTCGTTTCGGCAGTCCGCCGTTGCTGGCACGACCGATTTGCAGGCTGCGCGCCAGTTTTTGTTGCCACTGCACATGGTGAAAGACTTTACCTTCCGCCTGCCAGTAGGCAATGAATGAGGCCAGTTCTTCGGTGGTCACCGGCTCTCTTAGCGCCACGCCCCATAGCGCCGCCAGGCGGATAAAGTCGGCATCGGGTTGCCAGTCCGGATACATGGCGAATTTCCCCATGGGGACAGCAACGGGAGCGGCTTGCGGTTCCTGATAGAGTTGATCGTCCAGAGCGACATCGCTTCCCGGACGCGCCAGCTTTTCTTCCAGCGCCAGCAGTTCAGCCAGGCGTGCAGGCGTGACGGCATAAAACGCCGGGGCATTGTTAGCAAATACGGCAACCACACCGCCTTCAGCTTTTGCCAGAACGGTTTGGTGATCGTGTACCAGGGCGTCAATACCAACGACGTCCGGGGTCAAAACTCTGGAAGACATACTGTTTCTCAAATATGGAACGATGAACGAGAAGGGAGATAACTTTTATAGTAACACACGGAGGAGAGGAGGCTGTCTCTCATCCGTGTGCTTAAGCGAGGCAATTTTATACGCGAGGGCGCTTGCGGTACAACCATAATCCAGGAATGGAAAGACCGATGGATAACGCACCAACAATCGATGAAGCTGTAAGAAAGTTGGTTAACAGGGTAATCATCAACGGTTCGCTGTAACCTAACTGGCTGATTTTTACCGCCGAAATCATTGCGGTATAAGCCGATATGCCCGGGAACATAGGGATAACGGCCGCCACGGTAAACACTTTCGGATGCGCCAGATACCAGCGCGACCATTGAATACCAATGGTGCCGACCAGCATAGAAGCCATAAAAGTTGACCACTCAATATTCAGCCCGCTGGTCATTAAGATCATTCGTGAACCATGACCAATCGCGCCAAGCAGCGCACACCAGCGTAACGCCCGAACGGGAACGTTGAACACCATCGCAAAGCCGACCGCAGGAATGGCGGCGAGGATCATATCCTGCGCCAACGCTAACAGAAATTCGATCACACCCATCCGCGTAGCCCCCAAATCGTCAGTGCCATCACTACGCCGACGCAGGTAGCCAGTGTCAGCAGACTGGCGATCGCCCAGCGTGCCAGTCCGGTATTGATGTGGCCTTTAAACATATCGGCGACGGCATTAATCAACGGAAATCCCGGCACCAGCAGCAGAACGCTGGCGGCCATCGCGATAGTGGGTGTATTGCTGAAAGTGGGAAGTTGCAAAAGCAATCCGGAAATGGTGGTGGCGGCGAAAGCGGTGAGGCAAAAGTTGATCTGCGGATGAAGATGACGTTGTGCCAGCAGCTGGCGGATATACATCGCGGCCGTACTGGCAAAGAAGGTGATGACGGCACCATCCCAGCCACCTTTATTGAGTTTGCAGAAACAGGCGCAAGAAAGGCCAACCATTAAGGCTACCAGCCATCTTGGGTAACGTAATGGCTGAATTTGGCTAAATCGTTTCTCTACGCCTTTGTAATCCAGCAGATGGTGCTCCGCCAGAATCACAATGTGCTGGACTTCAGTCACCACATGCATATTAATGCCGCGATCGTGATTTTTACGTGTCGATGTCAGGCATTGCCCATCTTTAATGGTTGTCAGCACTATGGCGTTCGAAGAGATAGAACTTTCGACGCTGTCCATCCCCAACGCCCGACCCAGTCGTGAGGAAAGCTCATCAACCAACGCGCTTTCCGCACCATGTTGCAAAAGAAATAATCCACACTGGATACAAAGCCGTGTTACGGCTCGCTGTTGCTCAGTTTGCATAACTCGCCCTTTGTCATAGACGTGCTGCGTATTGTTCAGATAATGAGAATCCATTTGTATCATGAAGCACGGTTGTTTTGCGGTAGGTTAAGATCAAAATTGCGCTGATTAATCCTGGTTATCGGGACAAGCTCGGTGATAAAAAGCGAATTATCTCTCGTCGCAAACAAACTATCACATGAATATTATCACCATAATGAATTTATTGTTTGTCCTTTACGAACCAGAATAATAGATAACCGGGCACGTTTTTTAATGTTAACAAGTTAAAATCATCAGATTTCATTGAATAAATATTGGTTGTGTGATTTTTCATTCTGCGGGAAGGGATATCATTTAATTATAAATTAAATGAATGTGATTTCTGTTTTTCATTAAGTATTCCTAACAACTTAATGTAGATATTTTAAATGTCTCCAGGCTATTTCACCAGGTTATCATTTGATGCTAACCTTCTGACACATGCAGTGGAGTTGTTGTGCAGCAGGAGTATGCTGATATGAAAGTGAATGCTAAGGATAATTTATTCGCTTAATCTATTAATTTGCTGGAAACATTTAAGGAATGAATATCCTGAATAAACCATCATAATTTTTAGGCAGTGGATGTGGAGGAAATATGTTGCCAGGATGCTGCAAAAATGGAATTGTTATCAGTAAAATACCTGT
Source organism: Escherichia sp. Lx600-2 (assembly GCF_036662595.1). Taxonomy (NCBI): domain Bacteria; kingdom Pseudomonadati; phylum Pseudomonadota; class Gammaproteobacteria; order Enterobacterales; family Enterobacteriaceae; genus Escherichia; species Escherichia sp. Lx600-2. Next base: position 29,031 of record NZ_JAYQWM010000014.1, read on the forward strand.
TATGCAAGCAGGGTTAAAAGAGGCCATGAGGACTCACTTCCCTGAATATGAAATAATATCCAGCGCCTCTGCGGAGGACCTTACCTTATTACAATTACGTCGTTCCGGATTAGTCATTGCTGATTTAGCCGGTGAAAGTGAAGATCCACGTTCTGTTTGTGAACATTATTATTCTTTAATCTCACAATATCGGGAAATTCACTGGGTTTTCATGGTGTCACGCTCCTGGTATTCCCAGGCAGTAGAACTGCTCATGTGCCCTACGGCGACGTTATTGTCTGATGTTGAACCCATTGAGAATCTGGTCAAGACCGTACGTTCCGGCAATACGCACGCAGAGCGTATCAGCGCCATGCTGACCTCCCCGGCAATGACTGAAACTCATGATTTTAGCTATCGCTCCGTCATTCTCACTCTTTCAGAGCGCAAGGTACTGCGGCTATTAGGTAAAGGATGGGGCATCAACCAGATAGCTTCATTGCTTAAGAAAAGTAATAAAACTATCAGCGCCCAAAAAAACAGTGCGATGCGTCGACTGGCAATTCACAGCAACGCTGAAATGTATGCATGGATAAATAGCGCGCAGGGTGCAAGAGAACTTAACTTGCCTTCTGTTTATGGAGATGCCGCAGAATGGAACACAGCCGAATTAAGAAGAGAAATGTCGCACTCATAGAAAAATGCGTCATGAGTAGTATCGGTATTGAGAGTTTATTCAGAAAGTTTGCGGGCACCCCTTATAAGCTCCATACCTATACCAGTCAGGAGTCATTTCAGGATGCCATGTCGCGGATCTCGTTTGCGGCGGTCATTTTTTCTTTTTCTGCCATGAGAAGTGAGCGCAGAGAGGGATTATCTTGCCTGACTGAACTGGCGATTAAGTTTCCGCGTACCCGGCGTTTAGTTATTGCGGATGATGATATTGAAGCTCGGCTGATTGGTTCATTGTCGCCATCACCGCTGGACGGTGTATTAAGTAAAGCGTCAACGCTGGAGATTTTTCATCAGGAACTCTTTTTGTCATTAAATGGTGTACGTCAGGCGACCGACCGACTGAACAATCAGTGGTACATTAACCAAAGCCGGACGCTAAGCCCGACGGAGAGAGAAATATTGCGCTTTATGTCGCGTGGCTACTCAATGACACAAATTGCCGAGCAGCTTAAACGCAATATCAAAACGATCCGCGCGCATAAATTTAATGTGATGTCGAAACTGGGCGTCAGTTCTGATGCAGGATTGTTGGAGGCCGCAGATATTCTGTTATGTATGCGGCATTGCGAAGCAAGTAATGTGTTGCATCCCTATTAATCCGCATGATGCCGGGTTTACTTCCCCGGCAGTGCTTTCATTTCAGCGTACAATCGCCACATTGCTGCACATCCGGTAAGCGATAACGCTGGCAGCAAGTGCGGCGCACCAGCAGGCCGTCGCGCAGTACCACGGTACGCCAGAGTGGATTATCTTCACCGTTCGTGAGCGTTTTCTCAAAAAAGATGGCATGGCGCAGCGATTCAACCGTCGCCTCGCCGAGCAGTTGCTTCATCTCAGTGAGATACCAGTTGATCAAATAACCGGTATTACTCCAGATAAGTTTGCCGTTGATCTCTCCGGTCGCTTCTAGTGCCTGCACAACCGGAACCAGCGCCTGGCTGATTAACGTTTCCATTCGCTGCTGCGGCGAATGTGGTGTTGCGTTTTTATCTTCACACACATCGACCCAGAAACAGGCGGCACGGCCGGTTTCGTGAAACTCAGCATGGAAATGTTCCGGCGACACATCTAATGCTTTTTCCTGCGTCAGTAGCGCCAGCATTAATGGTGGCACCATCAGGCCGATATACCATTGTGCCCATAGTGAGATCAGCGGTTTGTTCTCGCGGATCATCGTTGGTTGGTTGCGATAGATATGATCGGAATAGACCGCGAGTAGAGAACTTAGCGCATTCGGTGATGACCATTGCGCCAGCGTCATGGCGTTAAGCGGAGCGGGTTCATCCAGGCGGATAAACTCCAGCAAATGTTCACGATGTTCGGCGATCGTCGCACGTACGGCTTGTGCAAGCCCAGCATCCTGTGGCTGGAGATGCGTTCGCCAGATGATATCTTCATAGAGCGGTGCGGAACGATAGGCCATAATCGTGATAGTAATCTAAATGATAATGATTGCTAATCCTAGCGATAGGTTTACCCGATAGCAAGGGATTTCTCTGGCTTGCAAATGATAAAAATTATCATATGATATCGGTTATCATTATCAATGAAAGAGATGAAACCATGTTGCAACGTACGCTGGGCAGTGGCTGGGGAGTGTTGCTGCCGGGATTGCTGATTGCAGGGCTGATGTATGCGGATTTATCGCCGGATCAGTGGCGGATTGTCATTCTGATGGGATTGATATTGACGCCGGTGATGCTGTATCACAAACAGTTACGGCATTACATTTTGCTACCATCGTGCCTGGCGCTTAGTGCTGGCATCATGCTGATGCTAATGAATTTGAATCAGGGATGAAAAATCAAGGAAGAAACAAGAAAGGAAGTAAAGATAATTGGTGCGAGGGGGGGGACTTGAACCCCCACGTCCGTAAGGACACTAACACCTGAAGCTAGCGCGTCTACCAATTCCGCCACCTTCGCACAGTCATCTTACTTTTTTGATATCGCCTCGTTTGGTGCGAGGGGGGGGACTTGAACCCCCACGTCCGTAAGAACACTAACACCTGAAGCTAGCGCGTCTACCAATTCCGCCACCTTCGCCCAGTGCGAGCAATATCAACGTGGTTTTTGGTGCGAGGGGGGGGACTTGAACCCCCACGTCCGTAAGGACACTAACACCTGAAGCTAGCGCGTCTACCAATTCCGCCACCTTCGCATACCATCAATTCTTAAAAAGAATTGCTACCACGGAGGCGCATTCTAGTGGTTTTCAGCTTTTCGTCAATAGTTAATTATCGCCGGAGGTGTAATTGCTGGAAAAATGGCCATCAGCGGATTGTGGATAATTCGTTTGTAGGTCGGATAAGGCGTTCACGCCGCATCCGACACGGCATTCGGGGGCAGATGCCAGATGCGACGCTGGCGCGTCTTATCTGGCCTACAAGGGCTAACGTGCAGGTTTGGTATGTCGGATAAGGCGTTTACGCCGCATCCGGCAAGGCTTGCGGCGGGATACTTAACCTTTCTTCGCCTGGCGGGTCATAATGGCGCGATACACCTTGAAGCGCCCGGTTTGCGCGATAACTTCATGGAAGCCAAATGTCTCATCCAGCACGTCCGGATAAGGCAGGAAGGCGTTCGCTACAATTCGCAGCTCGCCGCCGCTATTAAGATGACGCACAGCACCGCGAATCAGCGTTTGCGCCGCATCCAGGCTGGTTTGCATCCCATCGTGGAACGGCGGGTTGGAGATGATCATATCAAAACGACCTTTCACCTCGGAAAAGACGTTGCTGGCAAAGACTTCACCTTCAACACCGTTGGCTGCAAGCGTCGCGCGGCTGGCTTCTACCGCCGGGGCAGAGACATCGCACAAGGTGAGACGGATTTTCGGCGAATGGCGCGCAAAGGCAACTGAAAGCACACCCGCGCCACAGCCGACATCCAGCACTTTACCTTTCGTGTGCGGAGTTAACGTCGAGAGCAGCAACTGGCTACCGACATCCAGACCGTCGCGGCTAAACACGCCAGGCAGCGTTTTGACCGTCAGGCCATCGACGCTGTATTCGCCCCAGAATTTATCGGCATCAAATACCGGCTGTTTTTCCAGACGACCAAAATAGAGGCCACAGCGACGAGCGCTGTCGACTTTATTCAACGGCGCATAATCTGCCAGCATCTGCTCGGCGCTGCGCACGCCGCTGCGGTTCTCGCCAACGACAAAAATATCTGTCCCCACTGGCAGCAGAGAAAGTAAATTCATCAACTGGAACTGGGCTTCCGGTTTGTTCTTCGGCCAGTAGTAAATCAGCGTATCGCAATCTGCGACGTCATCCGCCGTGGCGACCAGACTAAAACGGGCGTTATCCCCCATCTGGCGGCTTAACACCTGCCAGTGGTGGAATTGCTGGGTATGAGCACGGCTGGCCGCGGTATCTAAACGCGCGGGCAGGTCATCCTGTAAGTCTCCGGCAAACAGAATACGGCTTTGTTCGAAATCATCACTGTGACGCAGCAAGACTTCACTTGCCGGGGTAAATGCAGACATGGAATGCTCCTCAATTGATACTGGCGGCGATTATAGCCATATGTTGGCGCGGTATCGACGAATTTGCTATATTTGCGCCCCTGACAACAGGAGCGATTCGCTATGACATCCCGACGAGACTGGCAGTTACAGCAACTGGGCATTACCCAGTGGTCGCTGCGTCGCCCTGGCGCGTTGCAGGGGGAGATTGCCATTGCGATCCCGGCACACGTCCGTCTGGTGATGGTGGCAAACGATCTTCCCGCCCTGACTGATCCTTTAGTGAGCGATGTTCTGCGCGCATTAACCGTCAGCCCCGACCAGGTGCTGCAACTGACGCCAGAAAAAATCGCGATGCTGCCGCAAGGCAGTCGCTGCAACAGCTGGCGGTTGGGTACTGACGAACCGCTATCACTGGAAGGCGCTCAGGTGGCATCACCGGCGCTCACCGAATTACGGGCAAACCCAACGGCACGCGCCGCGTTATGGCAACAGATTTGCACATATGAACACGATTTCTTCCCTCGAAACGACTGATTTACCGGCGGCTTACCACATTGAACAACGCGCCCACGCCTTTCCGTGGAGTGAAAAAACCTTTGCCAGCAACCAGGGCGAGCGTTATCTCAACTTTCAGTTAACGCAAAACGGCAAAATGGCGGCGTTTGCGATTACGCAAGTGGTGCTGGATGAAGCTACATTGTTCAATATTGCGGTCGATCCCGACTATCAGCGTCAGGGATTGGGAAGGGCGCTGCTGGAACATCTGATCGACGAACTGGAAAAACGCGGTGTGGCGACGCTATGGCTGGAAGTCCGTGCCTCAAACGCTGCCGCCATTGCCCTGTACGAAAGTTTAGGCTTTAACGAGGCGACGATTCGCCGCAATTACTACCCCACCACGGACGGTCGCGAAGACGCCATCATCATGGCGTTGCCAATCAGTATGTAATACAAGGTGGAATAATGAAGTGGGACTGGATTTTCTTTGATGCCGATGAAACGCTGTTTACCTTTGACTCATTCACCGGCCTGCAGCGGATGTTTCTTGATTACAGCGTCACCTTTACCGCTGAAGATTTTCAGGACTATCAGGCCGTTAACAAGCCACTGTGGGTGGATTATCAAAACGGCGCGATCACTTCATTACAGCTTCAGCACGGGCGGTTTGAGAGCTGGGCCGAACGGCTGAACGTCGAGCCGGGTAAACTCAACGAAGCCTTTATTAATGCGATGGCGGAAATCTGTACGCCGCTGCCGGGCGCGGTTTCTCTGCTTAACGCCATTCGTGGCAACGCCAAAATCGGCATCATCACCAACGGCTTTAGCGCCTTGCAGCAAGTGCGTCTGGAACGTACGGGCCTGCGTGATTACTTCGATTTGCTGGTGATTTCCGAAGAAGTTGGCGTTGCTAAACCGAATAAGAAAATTTTCGATTATGCGCTGGAACAGGCGGGCAATCCTGACCGTTCACGCGTGCTGATGGTTGGCGACACTGCTGAGTCCGATATTCTCGGTGGCATCAACGCCGGGCTTGCGACCTGCTGGCTGAATGCGCACCATCGCGAGCAACCAGAAGGCATCGCGCCCACCTGGACCGTTTCATCGTTGCACGAACTGGAGCAGCTCCTGTGTAAACACTGATTGCCTCCCCCCCGTTGATGGGTAAAATAGCCGCAATTTTTCGTTTTCAACAAGCGCGGCGCGATGCCGCTTACTCAAGAAGAAAGAATTATGACGTTGTCTCCTTATTTGCAAGAGGTGGCGAAGCGCCGCACTTTTGCCATTATTTCTCACCCGGACGCCGGTAAGACTACCATCACCGAGAAGGTGCTGCTGTTCGGACAGGCCATTCAGACCGCCGGTACAGTAAAAGGCCGTGGTTCCAACCAGCACGCTAAGTCGGACTGGATGGAGATGGAAAAGCAGCGTGGGATCTCCATTACTACGTCTGTGATGCAGTTTCCGTATCACGATTGCCTGGTTAACCTGCTCGACACCCCGGGGCACGAAGACTTCTCGGAAGATACCTATCGTACCCTGACGGCGGTGGACTGCTGCCTGATGGTTATCGACGCCGCAAAAGGTGTTGAAGATCGTACCCGTAAGCTGATGGAAGTTACCCGTCTGCGCGACACGCCGATCCTCACCTTTATGAACAAACTTGACCGTGATATCCGCGACCCGATGGAACTGCTCGATGAAGTTGAGAACGAGCTGAAAATCGGCTGCGCACCGATCACCTGGCCGATTGGCTGCGGCAAGCTGTTTAAAGGCGTTTACCACCTTTATAAAGACGAAACCTATCTCTATCAGAGCGGTAAAGGCCACACGATTCAGGAAGTCCGTATTGTTAAAGGGCTGAATAACCCGGATCTCGACGCTGCGGTTGGTGAAGATCTGGCACAGCAGCTACGTGACGAACTGGAACTGGTGAAAGGCGCGTCTAACGAGTTCGACAAAGAATTGTTCCTTGCGGGCGAAATCACTCCGGTATTCTTCGGTACTGCGCTGGGTAACTTCGGCGTTGATCATATGCTGGATGGCCTGGTGGAGTGGGCCCCTGCGCCGATGCCGCGTCAGACTGATACCCGTACCGTAGAGGCGAGCGAAGACAAATTTACCGGCTTCGTATTTAAAATTCAGGCCAACATGGACCCGAAACACCGCGACCGCGTGGCGTTTATGCGCGTAGTATCCGGTAAATATGAAAAAGGCATGAAGCTGCGCCAGGTGCGTACTGCGAAAGATGTGGTTATCTCCGACGCGCTGACCTTTATGGCGGGCGACCGTTCGCACGTTGAAGAAGCGTATCCGGGCGATATCCTCGGCCTGCACAACCACGGCACTATTCAGATCGGCGACACCTTTACCCAGGGTGAGATGATGAAGTTCACCGGTATTCCGAACTTCGCACCAGAACTGTTCCGTCGTATCCGCCTGAAAGATCCGCTGAAGCAAAAACAGCTGCTCAAAGGGCTGGTACAGCTTTCCGAAGAGGGCGCGGTGCAGGTGTTCCGTCCGATCTCCAACAACGATTTGATCGTTGGTGCTGTTGGTGTGCTGCAGTTTGATGTGGTGGTATCGCGCCTGAAGAGCGAATACAACGTTGAAGCAGTATATGAATCAGTCAACGTTGCCACTGCCCGCTGGGTAGAATGTGCGGACGCGAAGAAATTCGAAGAGTTCAAGCGTAAGAACGAAAGCCAACTGGCGCTTGATGGCGGCGATAACCTCGCTTACATCGCTACCAGCATGGTCAACCTGCGCCTGGCGCAGGAACGTTATCCCGACGTTCAGTTCCACCAGACCCGCGAGCATTAATTCTTGCCTCCAGGGCGCGGTAGCCGCTGCGCCCTGTCAATTTCCCTTCCTTATTAGCCGCTTACGGAATGTTCTTAAAACATTCACTTTTGCTTATGTTTTCGCTGATATCCCGAGCGGTTTCAAAATTGTGATCTATATTTAACAAAGTAATGACATTTCTGACGGCGTTAAATACCGTTCAATGCGTAGATATCAGTATCTAAAGCCGTCGATTGTCATTCTACCGATATTAATAACTGATTCAGAGGCTGTAATGGTCGTTATTCATCACCCATCGCTTTTGTGATGGCGACCATTGACTTCTGTAGAGGGTGAAGTCTCTCCCTATTCAGCAATGCAACCTCGTGTTGCCAGGCTCAAATTACGAGCAAACATACAGGAATAAATCGATGACTATGACAAGACTGAAGATTTCGAAAACTCTGCTGGCTGTAATGTTGACCTCTGCCGTCGCGACCGGCTCTGCCTACGCGGAAAACAACGCACAGACTACCAATGAAAGCGCAGGGCAAAAAGTCGATAGCTCTATGAATAAAGTCGGTAATTTCATGGATGACAGCGCCATCACCGCGAAAGTGAAGGCGGCCCTGGTGGATCATGACAACATCAAGAGCACCGATATCTCTGTAAAAACCGATCAAAAAGTCGTGACCCTGAGCGGTTTCGTTGAAAGCCAGGCTCAGGCCGAAGAGGCAGTGAAAGTGGCGAAAGGCGTTGAAGGGGTGACCTCTGTCAGCGACAAACTGCACGTTCGCGACGCTAAAGAAGGCTCGGTGAAGGGCTACGCGGGTGACACCGCCACCACCAGTGAAATCAAAGCCAAACTGCTGGCGGACGATATCGTCCCTTCCCGTCATGTGAAAGTTGAAACCACCGATGGCGTGGTTCAGCTCTCCGGTACCGTAGATTCTCAGGCACAAAGTGACCGTGCTGAAAGTATCGCCAAAGCGGTAGATGGTGTGAAAAGCGTTAAAAATGATCTGAAAACTAAGTAATTCGTCGTAATTCGTCCTCCCGAACTTTGTCGGGAGGCGCGATGTGCACCACACTAAAAATATCGCATTGAGTGATTTTCACGCTCATATCAAGCGGTGACATTAACTATGGTAAAGGAGACGCTTATGTTTCGTTGGGGCATCATATTTCTGGTTATCGCGTTAATCGCCGCCGCACTTGGGTTTGGTGGTCTGGCCGGTACCGCTGCAGGCGCAGCTAAAATTGTCTTTGTCGTCGGGATTATTCTGTTCCTGGTGAGTTTGTTCATGGGCCGAAAACGACCCTAGATTTCAGACCATTAAGAAAATTTTATCCAAAGCCAGTCCAGCGGACTGGCTTTTGCGGTTTTAGCGAATAATAAATTGCGTTACTTTGTCATTCTTTCACAACAAAAACAGGAAGGCAGAGGTGGGGCAGCGAATACCTGTAACGCTTGGTAATATTGCGCCGTTGTCGCTAAGGCCGTTCCAGCCTGGACGAATAGCTCTGGTGTGCGAAGGCGGCGGACAGCGTGGAATTTTCACGGCTGGCGTGCTGGATGAGTTTATGCGCGCGCAGTTTAATCCTTTCGATCTTTATCTCGGCACATCTGCCGGGGCGCAGAACCTCTCGGCGTTTATCTGCAATCAGCCCGGTTACGCGCGCAAAGTCATCATGCGCTATACCACAAAACGCGAATTTTTCGATCCATTGCGCTTTGTCCGTGGAGGAAATCTTATCGATCTCGACTGGCTGGTGGAGGCCACCGCAAGCCAGATGCCGTTGCAAATGGATACCGCCGCGCGGTTGTTTGACAGCGGCAAATCGTTTTATATGTGCGCCTGTCGTCAGGATGACTACGCGCCGAATTACTTTTTACCAACCAAACAAAACTGGCTGGATGTGATTCGCGCCTCCAGTGCGATACCTGGCTTTTATCGTAGCGGAGTGTCGCTGGAAGGCATTAACTACCTGGATGGCGGGATCAGTGATGCGATTCCGGTTAAAGAGGCGGCAAGGCAGGGCGCTAAAACGTTGGTCGTCATCCGCACTGTGCCGTCACAAATGTACTACACGCCGCAGTGGTTCAAACGCATGGAACGCTGGCTGGGTGACAGTAGCCTGCAGCCGCTGGTCAATCTGGTGCAGCATCATGAAACCAGCTATCGTGACATTCAGCAATTTATTGAGAAACCACCGGGCAAGCTGCGGATATTCGAAATTTATCCGCCGAAGCCATTACATAGTATCGCGCTTGGCAGTCGGGTTCCGGCGCTGCGTGAAGACTATAAACTTGGGCGTTTATGCGGTCGTTATTTCCTCGCCACGGTTGGCAAGCTATTAACTGAAAAAGCGCCGCTTACCCGCCATCTGGTGCCAGTGGTGACGCCGGAATCGATCGTTATTCCGCCTGCGCCAGTCGCCAACGATACGCTGGTTGCCGAAGTGAGCGATGCTCCGCAGGCGAACGACCCGACATTTAACAATGAGGATCTGGCTTGATTTGCCGTTTTATCGATACCCACTGCCATTTTGATTTCCCGCCGTTTAGTGGCGATGAAGAGGCCAGCCTGCAACGCGCGGCACAAGCGGGCGTAGGCAAGATCATTGTTCCGGCGACAGAGGCGGAAAATTTTGCCCGCGTGCAGGCGTTAGCGGAAAAATATCAACCGCTGTATGCCGCATTGGGGTTGCATCCGGGGATGTTGGAAAAACATAGCGATGTGTCTCTTGATCAGCTACAGCAGGCGCTGGAAAGGCGTCCGGCGAAGGTGGTGGCGGTGGGGGAGATCGGTCTGGATCTCTTCGGCGACGATCCGCAATTTGAGAGGCAGCAGTGGTTACTCGACGAACAACTGAAACTGGCGAAACGCTACGATCTGCCGGTGATCCTGCATTCACGGCGCACACACGACAAACTGGCGATGCATCTTAAACGCCACGATTTGCCGCGTGCTGGTGTTGTCCACGGATTTTCTGGCAGCCAGCAACAGGCTGAACGGTTTGTACAGCTGGGCTACAAAATCGGCGTAGGCGGTACTATCACCTATCCACGCGCCAGTAAAACCCGCGATGTCATCGCAAAATTACCGCTGGCATCGTTGTTGCTGGAAACCGACGCGCCGGATATGCCGCTCAACGGCTTTCAGGGGCAGCCTAACCGACCGGAACAGGCTGTGCGGGTGTTTGATGTGCTTTGCGAGTTGCGCCCGGAACCAGAAGATGAGATTGCCGAAGTGTTGCTTAATAATACGTATGCGTTGTTTAGCGTTAGTGGGTAGTTTACCCTTCGTAGGCAGCATCCGGCAGTCGGCGCATAATGCCTGATGCGACGCTTGTCGCGTCTTATCATGCCTACAGGTTTGTGCCGAACCGTAGGCCGGATAAGGCGTTCACGCCGCATCCGGCAGTCGGCACACAATGCCTGATGCGACGCTTGACGCGTCTTATCATGCCTACAAATCTGTGCCGAACCGTAGGCCGGATAAGGCGTTTACGCCGCATCCGGCAGTTGGCGCACAATGCCTGATGCGACGCTTGTCGCGTCTTATCATGCCTACAAGTCTGTGCCGAACCGTAGGCCGGATAAGGCGTTCACGCCGCATCCGGCAGTTGGCGCACAATGCCTGATGCGACGCTGGACGCGTCTTATCATGCCTACAAGTCTGTGCCGAACCGTAGGCCGCATCCGGCATGTCACAAATACAGCGCCGGAAATATCAACCGGCCCACCCCGCGCACCTTTAATGCATCAGCCAACGGCTCAACGTCTTCCGGCGTGGCGCTCGCCCAGCTTTGCGCCTCGCCATACACGCCGTGGGCATGAAACGCGTTCAGGCGTACCGGAACATCGCCAAGTCCCTTGATAAACGCCGCCAGTTCTTCGATGTGTTGCAAATAATCCACCTGGCCAGGGATTACCAGCAAACGCAGTTCCGCCAGCTTGCCGCGCTCTGCCAGCAAACAGATGCTGCGCTTAATCTGCTGATTATCGCGTCCGGTTAATTGTTGATGACATTCGCTACCCCATGCTTTGAGATCGAGCATTGCGCCGTCACACACCGGGAGTAATTTTTCCCAGCCGGTTTCGCTCAACATGCCGTTACTGTCCACCAGACAGGTGAGATGGCGCAGTTGCGGATCGTTTTTGATAGCAGTAAACAGCGCCACTACAAACGGCAGTTGGGTCGTGGCTTCGCCGCCGCTTACCGTTATCCCTTCAATAAACAGCACCGCTTTGCGGACATGGCTAAGCACTTCGTCCACGCTCATGGATTGCGCCATCGGCGTGGCATGTTGCGGACACCTCTTCAGGCAGGTATCACACTGCTCGCAGACCGCAGCGTTCCACACCACTTTGCCGTCAACAATCTGCAACGCCTGATGCGGACACTGTGGCACGCACTCTCCGCAATGATTACAGCGCCCCATCGTCCACGGATTGTGACAGTTTTTGCAGCGCAGATTGCAGCCCTGCAAAAACAGAGCCAGACGACTGCCTGGCCCGTCAACGCAGGAGAAGGGGATAATCTTACTGACTAAAGCGCATCTGCTGTTCATGGCTTATCACGCGCGGCTGGCGTTCCAGAATACGAGTGTTGCGTGCGGCTTCTTCGCCCAGCCAGGTGGTGTTGGTGCGTGAACCTTCGGCGCGATATTTTTCTAAATCCGACAAACGCACCATATAACCGGTAACGCGAACCAGATCGTTACCGCTGACATTGGCGGTAAATTCACGCATTCCGGCTTTAAAGGCACCGAGGCAAAGCTGTACCAGCGCCTGCGGATTACGTTTGATGGTTTCGTCGAGCGTCAGAATGTCGCTGATGCCGGAATAATAATAAGCATGATGCGGGGCGACAGTTTGCAGATGGGTGATCGGATCTGGCTCATCGCCATAGGGTAAACGCGCGCCCGGCGTGGTGCCGATATCGGAACTGATCCCCGACTGTGCGTGTAACATGGCGCGTTTTTGCCATCCATATTTCACGGGGGTATTGGCGACAAACTCCGCCAGTTGCGCGCTGATGCGATAACCCACTTCATTTGCGGCGGCTTCTTTACCGTAACGTGCGGCAATCCCTTCTTTCTCACACAGCAAGTTAACCGCTTCCGCCAGCCCATACATGCCAAACATTGGCACAAAACGTTCAGGGTTAATCAGCCCTTCTTTCACCAGGAAGCTATTCTCAAAGAAGTGTGATTGTTGATAGAGGAATTCACACCGCGCATCGATGATGGCGATCTGCTGCTGGCAATAGTGCGGTAGAGTGCGCGTAAAGAAGTCATCCAGCGATTCGCTGCGCTCGGCAATGGCTTTCAGGTTAAGGCGTACCAGCGTGCTGCCACCACCCGCCAGCGGCAGTGAGTTGTAACAGCTCACAATCCCGTAGCCCCCTTTTGTGAAAATTTTATCATGCACCGGACCGTTGGCGATGTGCGGTTTGCTACATTCACAGATGTTCTTCGCCACTTCCAGCAGCAGGTCATCAGGGGTGATTTCAGGATCGTAGATAAAGGTCAGGTTCGGTGAAACCTGCTTCAACTCTGCGTCTGCACGTAAGATCGCGCGGGTAATGGGCGAATCAGACGGGCCGATATTGGCGTGCATAAAGGCGTCTGGCAGGGTTCTGTCGAGGTAACGCCAGAAACGTTTTATTCGAACATCGATCTCGTCTTGTGTTAGAATTCTAACATACGGTTGCAACAACGCATCCAGTTGCCCCAGGTAGACCGGCATCGATGTGACCGACGGTACGTGGTGGTAAAGAATGGTCAGCAGAGAGAGTGCGTCATCAAGATCTTTCGCGCCTTCCAGCTCCAGCCATTCGGAACCGTTCGCCAGAAAACGGGCGTAATCGGGTAAGACATAGCGCGGTTTGTACGGCGCATGACCTTCAAACATATCGCAGATTACACCCTCATCCAGCGCGCGGCGGGCTTCGGCAGGAAGCTGCGGATAAGGCAGATTGTTTTCTGCTTCCAGAGCCAGAAAATGGCGCTTCTGCTCCGGGCTAAGCACTGGGCTGGTGACAATTTGCTGGCAACGTTGTTGCAGTGCATTTTCATGAGAAGTGGGCATCTTCTTTTCCTTTTATGCCGAAGGTGATGCGCCATTGTAAGAAGTTTCGTGATGTTCACTTTGATCCTGATGCGTTTGCCACCACTGACGCATTCATTTGAAAGTGAATTATTTGAACCAGATCGCATTACAGTGATGCAAACTTGTAAGTAGATTTCCTTAATTGTGATGTATATCGAAGTGTGTTGCGGAGTAGATGTTAGAATACTAACAAACTCGCAAGGTGAATTTTATTGGCAACAAGCCAGGAGAATGAAATGACTGATCTGAAAGCAAGCAGCCTGCGTGCACTGAAATTGATGGACCTGACCACCCTGAATGACGACGACACCGACGAGAAAGTAATTGCTCTGTGTCATCAGGCCAAAACTCCGGTCGGCAATACCGCCGCTATCTGTATCTATCCTCGCTTTATCCCGATTGCTCGCAAAACGCTGAAAGAGCAGGGCACCCCGGAAATCCGAATCGCTACGGTAACCAACTTCCCACACGGTAACGATGACATCGAAATCGCGCTGGCAGAAACCCGTGCGGCAATCGCCTACGGTGCTGATGAAGTTGACGTTGTGTTCCCGTACCGCGCGCTGATGGCGGGTAACGAGCAGGTTGGTTTTGACCTGGTGAAAGCCTGTAAAGAGGCTTGCGCGGCAGCGAATGTACTGCTGAAAGTGATCATCGAAACCGGCGAACTGAAAGACGAAGCGCTGATCCGTAAAGCGTCTGAAATCTCCATCAAAGCGGGTGCGGACTTCATCAAAACCTCTACCGGTAAAGTGGCTGTGAACGCGACGCCGGAAAGCGCGCGCATCATGATGGAAGTGATCCGTGATATGGGCGTAGAAAAAACCGTTGGTTTCAAACCAGCGGGCGGCGTGCGTACTGCGGAAGATGCGCAGAAATATCTCGCCATCGCAGATGAACTGTTCGGTGCTGACTGGGCAGATGCGCGTCACTACCGCTTTGGTGCTTCCAGCCTGCTGGCAAGCCTGTTGAAAGCGCTGGGCCACGGTGACGGTAAGAGCGCCAGCAGCTACTAAGTAAGATGCTTTACGCCTGATGCGCTGCGCTTATCAGGCCTACGAAACGTATCTACCCGTAGGCCGGATAAGGCGTAGACGCATCCGGCAAAAGCCGCCTCATACTCTTTTCCTCGGGAGGTTACCTTGTTTCTCGCACAAGAAATTATTCGTAAAAAACGTGATGGTCATGCGCTGAGCGATGAAGAAATTCGTTTCTTTATCAACGGTATTCGCGACAACACTATCTCCGAAGGGCAGATTGCCGCCCTCGCGATGACCATTTTCTTCCACGATATGACAATGCCTGAGCGTGTCTCGCTGACCATGGCGATGCGAGATTCAGGAACCGTTCTCGACTGGAAAAGCCTGCATCTGAATGGCCCGATTGTTGATAAACACTCCACCGGCGGCGTCGGCGATGTGACTTCGCTGATGTTGGGGCCGATGGTCGCAGCCTGCGGCGGCTATATTCCGATGATCTCCGGTCGCGGCCTCGGTCATACTGGCGGTACGCTCGACAAACTGGAATCCATCCCTGGCTTCGACATTTTCCCGGATGACAACCGTTTCCGCGAAATTATTAAAGACGTCGGCGTAGCGATTATCGGCCAGACCAGCTCACTGGCTCCGGCGGATAAACGTTTCTACGCGACCCGTGATATTACCGCAACCGTGGACTCCATCCCGCTGATCACTGCCTCGATCCTGGCGAAGAAACTGGCGGAAGGTCTGGATGCGCTGGTGATGGACGTGAAAGTGGGTAGCGGCGCGTTTATGCCGACCTACGAACTCTCTGAAGCCCTTGCCGAAGCGATTGTTGGCGTGGCTAACGGCGCTGGCGTGCGCACCACCGCGCTGCTCACCGATATGAATCAGGTACTGGCCTCCAGTGCAGGTAACGCGGTTGAAGTTCGTGAAGCGGTGCAGTTCCTGACGGGTGAATATCGTAACCCGCGTCTGTTTGATGTCACGATGGCGCTGTGCGTGGAGATGCTGATCTCCGGCAAACTGGCGAAAGATGACGCCGAAGCGCGCGCGAAATTGCAGGCGGTGCTGGACAACGGTAAAGCGGCAGAAGTCTTTGGTCGTATGGTAGCGGCACAAAAAGGCCCAACCGACTTCGTTGAGAACTACGCGAAGTATCTGCCGACAGCGATGCTGACGAAAGCAGTCTATGCTGATACCGAAGGTTTTGTCAGTGAAATGGATACCCGCGCGCTGGGGATGGCAGTGGTTGCAATGGGCGGCGGACGCCGTCAGGCATCTGACACCATCGATTACAGCGTCGGCTTTACTGATATGGCACGTCTGGGCGACCAGGTAGACGGTCAGCGTCCGCTGGCGGTTATCCACGCGAAAGACGAAAACAGCTGGCAGGAAGCGGCGAAAGCGGTGAAAGCGGCAATTAAACTTGCCGATAAAGCACCGGAAAGCACACCAACTGTCTATCGCCGTATCAGCGAATAACGGTATACTGATCTGATCATTTAAATTTGAAGCACTGAGTACGGAGAACATATGAAACGTGCATTTATTATGGTGCTGGACTCATTCGGCATCGGCGCTACAGAAGATGCAGAACGCTTTGGTGACGTCGGGGCTGACACCCTGGGTCATATCGCAGAAGCTTGTGCCAAAGGCGAAGCTGATAACGGTCGTAAAGGCCCGCTCAATCTGCCAAATCTGACCCGTCTGGGGCTGGCGAAAGCACACGAAGGTTCTACCGGTTTCATTCCGGCGGGAATGGACGGCAACGCTGAAGTTATCGGCGCGTACGCATGGGCGCACGAAATGTCATCCGGTAAAGATACCCCGTCTGGTCACTGGGAAATCGCCGGTGTCCCGGTTCTGTTTGAGTGGGGATATTTCTCCGATCACGAAAACAGCTTCCCGCAAGAGCTGCTGGATAAACTGGTCGAACGCGCTAATCTGCCGGGTTACCTCGGTAACTGCCACTCTTCCGGTACGGTCATTCTGGATCAACTGGGCGAAGAGCACATGAAAACCGGCAAGCCGATTTTCTATACCTCCGCTGACTCCGTGTTCCAGATTGCCTGCCATGAAGAAACCTTTGGCCTGGATAAACTCTACGAACTGTGCGAAATCGCCCGTGAAGAGCTGACCAACGGCGGCTACAACATCGGACGTGTTATCGCTCGTCCGTTTATCGGTGACAAAGCCGGTAACTTCCAGCGTACCGGTAACCGTCACGACCTGGCTGTTGAGCCGCCAGCACCGACCGTGCTGCAGAAACTGGTTGATGAAAAACACGGCCAGGTGGTTTCTGTCGGTAAAATTGCAGACATCTACGCCAACTGCGGTATCACCAAAAAAGTGAAAGCGACTGGCCTGGACGCGCTGTTTGACGCCACCATCAAAGAGATGAAAGAAGCGGGTGATAACACCATCGTCTTCACCAACTTCGTTGACTTCGACTCTTCCTGGGGCCACCGTCGCGACGTCGCCGGTTATGCCGCGGGTCTGGAACTGTTCGACCGCCGTCTGCCGGAGCTGATGTCTCTGCTGCGCGATGACGACATCCTGATCCTCACCGCTGACCACGGTTGCGATCCGACCTGGACCGGTACTGACCACACGCGTGAACACATTCCGGTACTGGTATACGGCCCGAAAGTAAAACCGGGCTCACTGGGTCATCGTGAAACCTTCGCGGATATCGGCCAGACTCTGGCAAAATATTTTGGTACTTCTGATATGGAATATGGCAAAGCCATGTTCTGATAATGGGTGCGGCTTGATGCCCTCACCCCGGCCCTCTCCCTCAGGGAGAGGGTGAAAACATGTTGATAAGGATAAAACAATGGCTACCCCACACATTAATGCAGAAATGGGCGATTTCGCTGACGTAGTTTTGATGCCAGGCGACCCGCTGCGTGCGAAGTATATTGCTGAAACTTTCCTTGAAGATGCCCGTGAAGTGAACAACGTTCGCGGTATGCTGGGCTTCACCGGTACTTACAAAGGCCGCAAAATTTCCGTAATGGGTCACGGTATGGGTATCCCGTCCTGCTCCATCTACACCAAAGAACTGATCACCGATTTCGGCGTGAAGAAAATTATCCGCGTGGGTTCCTGTGGCGCAGTTCTGCCGCACGTAAAACTGCGCGACGTCGTTATCGGTATGGGTGCCTGCACCGATTCCAAAGTTAACCGCATCCGTTTTAAAGATCATGACTTTGCCGCTATCGCTGACTTTGACATGGTGCGTAACGCGGTAGACGCGGCTAAAGCACTGGGCATTGATGCTCGCGTTGGTAACCTGTTCTCCGCTGACCTGTTCTACTCTCCGGACGGCGAAATGTTCGACGTGATGGAAAAATACGGCATCCTCGGCGTGGAAATGGAAGCGGCTGGTATCTACGGCGTCGCTGCAGAATTTGGCGCGAAAGCCCTGACCATCTGTACCGTGTCTGACCACATCCGCACTCACGAGCAGACCACTGCCGCTGAGCGTCAGACCACCTTCAACGACATGATCAAAATCGCACTGGAATCCGTTCTGCTGGGCGATAAAGAGTAATTGTGTTTCGCTGAAAGGCGATTGTCGTGTGAAGCCGGAGTGGGAGACTGCTCCGGCTTTTTAGTATCTATTCATCAATAGCAACTGATTTATAGATTTACTATTATTTTTCATATGGATAGAAAATAAAATCTATTCAAGTATCTATTCACGAATCTATTCATTTATGTTCAGCCGTCATCCAGGAAGGGCATATCAGCAACTCTGGTGGACAACCATAAATTTCTGCCATTTTGCTTTTGATGTTTGAGCTAAACCGTTCCGTCTTTTCGATCTATTTTAGAGAATTAATCGAGATACCTAACATTTTACTTACTTCAGCAAGCGATAATTTATGCCTGATACGCACGGCGGCTAGCCAGGAAATACGCTGGCTTAACATTAAATTGATAATCTCCCGCTCCTGGTTTTCCAGATCGATCATATTCCCTTCCTTTGGTATTTTAATCAGCGAGTTACCTTACCGCCCCCGCTATCCACGTCGACAACTCCCGTAGCTCTTTTTCCTGGTCCGGGAAGTCAACCAACAGCGCTTCGCACTCTTGTTGCAGCATATCCGCGCGGTACAGGCAGCCTTGCAGTCGCCCGGCGAGGGCTTCCAGCGGCGCGGGGTTGAGGCTGTCGGTAAACACCTGGGCGCGGGTGATATGGCCTTTTTCAACGTCGAAATGCAGTTCCACGCCGCCCCAGGTAAAGCGTTCATCCAGCAGATGCGAGAATGCCGGAGCCTGACCGAAGTTCCATTCCCAGCTACTCTGGCGGGCAAAGGTTTCGGCGAAGTTCGGCAAGTCTGGCGTTTTGTCCGGGGAGATGATTTCCGCTTCTACACGCTCGCCATAATGAGCGAAAAAGGCCTCGGTTATGGCCTCGCAAACCTGCTCATGGGTGATCCCCGGCAACAGCTCGGTGAGGTTGGTCACGCGGGAACGTACCGACGTAATGCCTTTCGCCGCCAGTTTCTTTTTATCCGGATTGAGATAGTTTGCCAGGCGACTAAGGTCGGCATTGAGCAGCAAGGTGCCGTGGTGGAAGCCACGATCTTTGGTTTCGCGATAGGCCGATCCTGAGACTTTGCGGTCGCCTTCGGCGGTTTTCACCACCAGATCGTTACGCCCGGACGCTTCGGCGCTGACGCCAAGCGCGTTCAGCGCATTGAGCACAATCGACGTGGAGATGGTTTTATCGTACTCCGGCTTGCCAGCCATAAAGGTAAAGCAGGTATTGCCGAGATCGTGGAACACCGCGCCGCCACCGCTACTGCGCCGTGCCAGGCGGACGTTATCTTCTTCCATCCGCCGGGTATTACACTCTTTCCACGGGTTCTGCGCGCGACCAATCACTACCGTGTCGGCATTGCGCCAGAGAAACAGAACGCGCTGCGTGGCGGGCATCTGGCGAAAAATACACTCCTCCACCGCCAGGTTAAACCACGGGTCGTAAGAGTCAGAGATGAGCAGGCGTAATGTGGACATAACGATTTCCTTTCTTGTAGTAATGGGTCACTCTTTTTTCTCGCTTTCTTCCTCTTCCGGCACCGGTTTGCTGGCGGTTAACAGGAAGGGCGATTGCTGCCAGCGGGTACGTTTACCCTGTAGCAGCGTGCGGGTCAGCACTACGCCGATTGCCAGTGAAAGCAGCAACATCAGGCGTAAAATGTTAGTGGTGTTATCCACCTGTTGGGCTTCGGTGGCGAGCGTATGGGTGTCGAGCGTCAGGCGCAGATAGCCGAGCGGTCCGTTTTTCCCGGCAATTGGTTCGACAATCTGCTGGTTAAAATAGCCGCCCGCTTTTTTACCGTCGAGCGCCAGCCGGTCGCGCACTTCGACGCTTTCGCCAGAACGTGCGATAAGATCGCCTTGTTCGTCATACACGCCCGCGTCGAGGATACGGCTTTCATCCGTTAACTGATCAAGGATCGCCTGAATGCGTTTTTCATCCGGTGAGTCGGTACGCATCAGCGGTGCAACGTTCAGCGTTACCTGACGCGCCAGGGTGCGGGCCAGTTCTTCCAGCTGTGGATTACGTTGTCGCTGGTGGTTTTGACTAAACCATGACGCTCCCTGCATCAGCGCCACTAACAAGGCAAGACAGAACAGGACAATCACTGCCCGATGCAGCCGGAATTTCAGTTTTGTGCGAGCCATCTTCCACCCTTTGAAAATTTGAGACTTAATGTTGCCAGAAGCAATGGATACAAGGTAGCCTCATGCGTTATTTTCCCTGCTTCGAACGATTTTACAGGAGCCTTAATGCCTAACATTACCTGGTGCGACCTGCCTGAAGATGTCTCTTTATGGCCGGGTCTGCCTCTTTCATTAAGTGGTGATGAAGTGATGCCACTGGATTACCACGCAGGTCGTAGCGGCTGGCTGCTGTATGGTCGTGGGCTGGATAAACAACGCCTGACCCAATACCAGAGCAAACTGGGCGCGGCGATGGTGATTGTTGCCGCCTGGTGCGTGGAAGATTATCAGGTGATTCGTCTGGCAGGTTCACTCACCGCGCGCGCTACGCGCCTGGCCCATGAAGCGCAACTGGATGTCGCGCCGCTGGGGAAAATCCCGCACCTGCGCACGCCGGGTTTGCTGGTGATGGACATGGATTCCACCGCCATCCAGATTGAATGTATTGATGAAATTGCCAAACTGGCCGGAACGGGCGAGATGGTGGCGGAGGTAACCGAACGGGCGATGCGCGGCGAACTCGATTTTACCGCCAGCCTGCGCAGCCGCGTGGCGACGCTGAAAGGCGCTGATGCCAATATTCTGCAACAGGTGCGTGAAAATCTGCCGCTGATGCCAGGCTTAACGCAGCTGGTGCTCAAGCTGGAAACGCTGGGCTGGAAAGTGGCGATTGCCTCCGGCGGCTTTACTTTCTTTGCTGAATACCTGCGCGACAAGCTGCGCCTGACCGCCGTGGTAGCCAATGAACTGGAGATCATGGACGGTAAATTTACCGGCAATGTGATCGGCGACATCGTTGACGCGCAGTACAAAGCGAAAACTCTGACCCGCCTCGCGCAGGAGTATGAAATCCCGCTGGCGCAGACCGTGGCGATTGGCGATGGAGCCAATGACCTGCCGATGATCAAAGCGGCAGGGCTGGGGATTGCCTACCATGCCAAGCCAAAAGTGAATGAAAAGACGGAAGTCACCATCCGTCACGCTGACCTGATGGGGGTATTCTGCATCCTCTCTGGCAGCCTGAATCAGAAGTAATTGCCTGCCCGTCATCCTGCGGGCGGCACAGCATTAACGAGGTACACCGTGGCAAAAGCTCCAAAACGCGCCTTTGTTTGTAATGAATGCGGGGCCGATTATCCGCGCTGGCAGGGGCAGTGCAGTGCCTGTCATGCCTGGAACACCATCACCGAGGTGCGTCTTGCTGCGTCGCCAACGGTGGCGCGTAACGAGCGTCTCAGTGGCTATGCCGGTAGCGCCGGGGTGGCAAAAGTCCAGAAACTCTCCGACATCAGCCTTGAAGAGCTGCCGCGTTTTTCCACCGGATTTAAAGAGTTCGACCGCGTATTAGGCGGCGGCGTGGTACCGGGAAGTGCCATTCTGATTGGCGGTAACCCAGGCGCGGGGAAATCCACGCTGTTGCTGCAAACGCTGTGCAAACTGGCCCAGCAGATGAAAACGCTGTATGTCACCGGCGAAGAGTCGCTGCAACAGGTGGCAATGCGCGCTCATCGCCTTGGCCTGCCGACTGACAATCTCAATATGTTGTCGGAAACCAGCATCGAGCAGATCTGCCTGATTGCCGAAGAAGAGCAACCGAAGCTGATGGTAATTGACTCCATCCAGGTGATGCATATGGCGGATGTACAGTCATCGCCTGGTAGCGTGGCGCAGGTGCGTGAAACGGCGGCTTATTTGACACGCTTCGCCAAAACGCGCGGTGTGGCGATTGTCATGGTGGGGCACGTAACCAAAGATGGCTCGCTGGCTGGCCCGAAAGTGCTGGAACACTGTATCGACTGTTCGGTGCTTCTGGATGGCGATGCCGACTCCCGTTTTCGCACCTTACGCAGCCATAAAAACCGCTTCGGCGCGGTGAATGAGCTGGGCGTCTTCGCGATGACCGAACAGGGGCTGCGTGAAGTCAGCAACCCTTCCGCCATCTTTTTAAGCCGTGGCGATGAAGTGACCTCTGGTAGTTCAGTGATGGTGGTATGGGAAGGAACACGTCCGTTGCTGGTGGAGATCCAGGCGCTGGTCGATCACTCGATGATGGCGAATCCGCGCCGCGTGGCGGTAGGTCTGGAGCAAAACCGTCTGGCGATCCTGCTGGCTGTCTTGCACCGTCACGGTGGTCTGCAAATGGCCGATCAGGATGTGTTTGTGAACGTGGTCGGCGGCGTGAAGGTAACGGAAACCAGCGCCGACTTAGCGTTACTGCTGGCGATGGTTTCCAGCCTGCGTGACAGACCGCTGCCACAGGATCTGGTGGTGTTTGGTGAAGTCGGGCTGGCAGGGGAGATCCGCCCGGTGCCCAGCGGTCAGGAACGAATCTCTGAAGCGGCGAAACACGGTTTTCGCCGGGCGATTGTTCCGGCGGCTAACGTACCGAAAAAAGCGCCGGAAGGGATGCAGATTTTTGGCGTTAAAAAACTCTCCGACGCGCTTAGCGTGTTCGACGACTTATAATGAGAGATACGGAGGGAGATATGTCGTCATTTGATTACCTGAAAACTGCCATCAAGCAACAGGGCTGCACGCTACAGCAGGTAGCTGATGCCAGCGGTATGACCAAAGGGTATTTAAGCCAGTTACTGAATGCCAAAATTAAAAGCCCCAGCGCGCAAAAGCTGGAGGCGTTGCACCGTTTTTTGGGGCTTGAATTTCCCCGACAGAAGAAAACCATTGGTGTCGTATTCGGTAAGTTCTACCCGCTGCATACCGGACATATCTACCTTATCCAGCGCGCCTGTAGCCAGGTTGACGAGCTGCATATCATTATGGGTTTTGACGATACCCGCGACCGCGCGTTGTTTGAAGACAGCGCCATGTCGCAGCAGCCCACGGTGCCGGATCGTCTGCGCTGGTTATTACAAACTTTTAAATATCAGAAAAATATTCGCATTCATGCTTTCAACGAAGAGGGCATGGAGCCGTATCCGCACGGCTGGGATGTGTGGAGCAACGGCATCAAAAAGTTTATGGCTGAAAAGGGGATTCAGCCGGACCTGATCTACACCTCGGAAGAAGCCGATGCGCCACAGTATATGGAACATCTGGGGATCGATACGGTGCTGGTCGATCCGAAACGTACCTTTATGAGTATCAGCGGTGCGCAGATCCGCGAAAACCCGTTCCGCTACTGGGAATATATTCCTACGGAAGTGAAGCCGTTCTTTGTACGTACCGTGGCGATCCTTGGTGGCGAGTCGAGCGGTAAATCCACCCTGGTAAACAAACTTGCCAATATCTTCAATACCACCAGTGCGTGGGAATATGGTCGCGATTATGTCTTTTCACACCTCGGCGGTGATGAGATCGCATTGCAGTATTCCGATTACGATAAAATCGCGCTGGGCCACGCACAATACATTGATTTTGCAGTGAAATATGCCAATAAAGTGGCGTTTATTGACACTGATTTTGTCACTACCCAGGCGTTCTGCAAAAAGTACGAAGGGCGTGAGCATCCGTTCGTACAGGCGTTGATTGATGAATACCGTTTCGATCTGGTGATCCTGCTGGAGAACAACACGCCGTGGGTGGCGGATGGTTTACGCAGCCTCGGCAGTTCGGTGGATCGCAAAGAGTTCCAGAACTTGCTGGTGGAGATGCTGGAAGAGAACAATATCGAATTCGTGCGGGTTGAAGAGGACGATTATGACAGCCGTTTCCTTCGCTGCGTGGAGCTGGTGCGGGAGATGATGGGGGAGCAGGGATAACCGCGATGAAACGGCTCAAAGGCGAGGTATAAAATGAGTTTTTTTGATGAGTTGAAAACCTCTCTGGAAGAGGCTGTCGAGATTAAACAAGGTTTGAAAGAACCAGCACGGATGACCCGCTACGAAATTGCGGATGCTAAGGCTGTTGTAGACCGGAAAAGGTGTTCACGCCGCATCCGGCATTCGGTGCTCAATGCCTGATGCGACGCTTACCGCGTCTTATCAGGCCTGGAGATTCACAACGTATTGAAATTTCTTGGTTTGTAGGCCGGATAAGGCGTTCACGCCGCATCCGGCATTTTACGCATTACTTCGCAATACGCTTGTACTTGATACGCTTCGGCTCCAGTGCGTCTGCGCCCAGCGTGCGTTTCTTGTACTCTTCGTACTCAGTAAAGTTACCTTCGAAGAACTCAACTTTACCTTCATCCTGGTAGTCCAGGATGTGCGTGGCGATACGGTCGAGGAACCAACGGTCGTGCGAGATAACCATCGCACAGCCCGGGAACTCCAGCAGGGCGTTTTCCAGCGCGCGCAGGGTTTCGATATCCAGGTCGTTGGTTGGTTCGTCGAGCAGCAGCATGTTGCCGCCAACCTGCAGCAGCTTCGCCAGATGCAGACGACCGCGCTCACCACCGGAAAGTTCACCAACGCGTTTACCCTGATCAACCCCTTTAAAGTTAAAGCGGCCAACGTAGGCGCGGCTTGGCATCTCGGTGTTGCCGATCTTCATAATATCCAGCCCGCCGGAAACTTCTTCCCAAACGGTTTTGCTGTTATCCATTGAGTCACGGAACTGATCAACCGATGCCAGTTTCACCGTTTCACCTAAAGTGATGGTGCCGCTGTCCGGCTGTTCCTGACCAGAGATCATACGGAACAGGGTCGATTTACCCGCGCCGTTCGGACCGATGATCCCGACGATTGCCCCTTTTGGGATCGAGAAGCTCAGGTCATCAATCAGCAGGCGATCACCGTAGGATTTACGCAGGTTGCTGACTTCCAGCACTTTATCGCCCAGACGCGGTCCAGGTGGAATAAACAGTTCGTTGGTTTCGTTACGTTTCTGATATTCGGTGCTGTTCAGCTCTTCAAAGCGTGCCAGACGTGCTTTACCTTTCGACTGGCGGCCTTTAGTTCCCTGACGTACCCACTCCAGCTCTTTCTCGATCGACTTACGACGCGCCGCTTCTTGTGAAGCTTCCTGCGCCAGGCGCTGATCTTTCTGCTCCAGCCAGGAGGAGTAGTTGCCTTCCCACGGAATACCTTCACCGCGGTCAAGTTCGAGGATCCAGCCTGCAACGTTATCGAGGAAGTAACGGTCGTGAGTAATCGCCACAACGGTGCCTTCGAAGTCGTGCAGGAAGCGTTCCAGCCAGGCCACGGATTCGGCATCCAGGTGGTTGGTCGGTTCGTCGAGCAGCAGCATGTCTGGTTTTTCCAGAAGCAGGCGGCACAACGCCACGCGACGACGCTCACCACCGGAGAGGTTAGCGATTTTCGCGTCCCAGTCCGGCAGACGCAGCGCATCCGCCGCACGCTCCAGCTGTACGTTCAGGTTATGACCGTCGTGAGCCTGAATGATCTCTTCCAGACGGCCTTGTTCAGCGGCCAGCTTGTCAAAATCGGCATCCGGATCGGCGTACAGCGCATACACTTCATCCAGGCGTTTCAGGGCGTTAACCACTTCAGAAACCGCTTCTTCAATGGACTCACGCACGGTGTGTTCCGGGTTCAGCTGCGGTTCCTGCGGCAGATAACCAATCTTGATGTCTGGCTGCGGACGTGCTTCACCTTCGATGTCTTTATCAATGCCCGCCATAATGCGCAGCAGGGTAGACTTACCCGCGCCGTTCAGACCCAGGACACCAATTTTTGCCCCAGGGAAGAAACTCAGAGAGATGTTTTTCAAAATATGACGTTTCGGCGGAACAACTTTGCCGACACGATGCATGGTATAAACGAATTGAGCCACGTTGGACTTCGCCTCTATGTTTATCGTGATGATGAGTTTTCAAAGGCGAAGTGTAGCCTTTTTCCCCGCCTAATCCCAGTTGGTCGATCACCTTCGCAGTAAAAGTAAAAAAGTGTCCGTAACGTGGCGTAAACGGCAATGACTGGTTAGCATAAATCTATTACGCGGCATGACGCTGCATTGATGTATTTACACTTAGAGGATGCGCTTGTGGAAAAAGCCAAACAAGTTACCTGGCGGCTGTTGGCTGCCGGTGTCTGTCTGCTGACGGTCAGCAGCGTGGCGCGAGCCGACTCACTGGATGAGCAGCGTAGCCGTTACGCGCAAATCAAGCAGGCCTGGGATAATCGACAGATGGATGTGGTCGAACAAATGATGCCTGGACTGAAGGATTATCCGCTTTATCCCTACCTGGAATACCGCCAGATCACCGATGATCTGATGAATCAACCGGCGGTGACGGTCACTAACTTTGTTCGCGCTAACCCCACGCTTCCTCCCGCTCGCACGCTGCAATCTCGTTTCGTCAATGAACTGGCGCGGCGTGAAGACTGGCGTGGCTTGTTAGCCTTTAGCCCGGAAAAGCCCGGAACTACCGAAGCGCAATGTAATTACTACTATGCGAAATGGAACACCGGGCAGAGTGAAGAAGCCTGGCAAGGGGCGAAAGAGCTGTGGCTAACCGGCAAGAGCCAGCCTAATGCCTGTGACAAGTTATTTAGCGTCTGGCGTGCGTCAGGTAAACAAGATCCGCTGGCGTATTTAGAGCGTATCCGTCTGGCGATGAAAGCGGGTAACACTGGCCTGGTAACAGTGCTGGCAGGGCAGATGCCTGCCGATTACCAGACTATCGCCTCGGCAATCATTTCACTGGCGAATAACCCTAATACGGTACTGACCTTCGCGCGTACAACCGGAGCGACCGATTTTACCCGTCAAATGGCAGCGGTGGCGTTTGCCAGTGTGGCGCGGCAGGATGCTGAAAATGCACGGCTGATGATCCCGTCGCTTGCCCAGGCGCAGCAGCTTAATGAAGATCAGATTCAGGAGCTGCGCGATATCGTCGCCTGGCGTTTGATGGGCAACGATGTCACCGACGAGCAGGCGAAATGGCGCGATGACGCCATTATGCGCTCGCAATCCACGTCGTTGATTGAACGCCGTGTGCGAATGGCACTTGGCACCGGCGATCGTCGCGGCCTGAATACCTGGCTGGCGCGTCTGCCGATGGAAGCAAAAGAGAAAGATGAATGGCGTTACTGGCAGGCGGATTTATTGCTGGAACGCGGACGTGAAGCTGAAGCGAAAGAGATTTTGCATCAACTCATGCAACAGCGTGGTTTCTACCCGATGGTTGCAGCACAACGCATCGGAGAAGAGTATGAGCTGAAGATTGATAAAGCGCCGCAGAATGTTGACAGCGCCCTGACTCAGGGGCCGGAGATGGCGCGCGTGCGCGAGTTGATGTACTGGAATCTCGATAACACCGCGCGTAGCGAGTGGGCCAATCTGGTGAAGAGCAAGTCAAAAACAGAGCAGGCTCAACTGGCTCGGTATGCTTTCAATAACCAATGGTGGGATCTTAGCGTTCAGGCAACGATCGCCGGGAAGCTTTGGGATCATCTGGAAGAGCGATTCCCGCTGGCTTACAACGATCTTTTCAAACGTTACACCAGTGGGAAAGAGATCCCGCAAAGCTATGCGATGGCGATTGCCCGTCAGGAGAGCGCCTGGAATCCGAAAGTGAAATCACCGGTAGGGGCCAGCGGCCTGATGCAGATTATGCCTGGTACAGCGACCCATACGGTGAAGATGTTCTCTATTCCTGGTTATAGCAGCCCTGGGCAATTGCTGGATCCGGAAACGAATATCAACATTGGCACCAGTTACCTGCAATATGTTTATCAGCAGTTTGGCAATAACCGTATTTTCTCCTCAGCAGCTTATAACGCCGGACCTGGACGGGTGCGAACCTGGCTTGGCAACAGCGCCGGGCGTATCGACGCTGTGGCATTTGTCGAGAGTATTCCGTTCTCCGAGACGCGCGGTTATGTGAAGAACGTGCTGGCTTATGACGCTTACTACCGTTA
Source organism: Escherichia sp. Lx600-2 (assembly GCF_036662595.1). Lineage (NCBI taxonomy): Bacteria > Pseudomonadati > Pseudomonadota > Gammaproteobacteria > Enterobacterales > Enterobacteriaceae > Escherichia > Escherichia sp. Lx600-2. The sequence continues at coordinate 57,128 of NZ_JAYQWM010000014.1, forward strand.
TTTCATGGGGGATAAACCGACGTTGATGAGCGCCACGGAATGGGGACGTCGTTACTGATCCGCACGTTTATGATATGCTATCGTACTCTTTAGCGAGTACAACCGGGGGAGGCATTTTGCTTCCCCCGCTAACAATGGCGACATATTATGGCCCAACAATCACCCTATTCAGCAGCGATGGCAGAACAGCGTCACCAGGAGTGGTTACGTTTTGTCGACCTGCTTAAGAATGCCTACCAAAACGATCTCCATTTACCGTTGTTAAACCTGATGCTGACGCCAGATGAGCGCGAAGCGTTGGGGACTCGCGTGCGTATTGTCGAAGAGCTGTTGCGCGGCGAAATGAGCCAGCGTGAGTTAAAAAATGAACTCGGCGCGGGCATCGCGACGATTACGCGTGGATCTAACAGCCTGAAAGCCGCGCCCGTTGAGCTGCGCCAGTGGCTGGAAGAGGTGTTGCTGAAAAGCGATTGATTTTGTTGGCCTGATAAGACGTGGCGCATCAGGCATCGTGCACCGAATGCCGGATGCGGTGTGAACGCCTTATCCGTCCTACAAATACCCGTAATTTCAATATGTTTGGTAGGCATGATAAGACGCGGCAGCGTCGCATCAGGCGCTTAATACACCGCATTATGAAACGGACTCAGCGCCAGGATCACCGCCTGGTGATAGACGCTGGCGCGAGTGAGTTTCCCGGCGGTAAACACGCCGATCGCCCCTTCCTTACGACCAATCTCATCAATACCGGTATAACGCGACATCACGGGACCAAGCGCCTCACCTTCACGTACTTTTTCCAATATCACCGCAGGCAACGGCAAAGTTGCCGAACGCGCCTCGCCGCGCTGGCTGGTGTTTTCAATCACCACCCAACTGAAAGTGCTGTCGCCATCAATGCCAGCTTCAATCGCCACCCAAAAATCAGCCTCTGGAAGTAAACGGCGGGCATTTGCTACCCGATTTCGTGCGCCAGCGCGCGTTTCCTCACTGCCAAAGGGCTGTTCCGGTACACCGCTCTCGACGGCAACGGATGCAATATGGCAGGATCCTTCGCCGAAGATCTCGTGAAATGCCTGCAGAATGGCCTGAATTTTAGCGGGATTGGTGGTCGCACAGACAACTTGGTGCATAATCAGCATTACTCAGAAAATTAACGTTACAGCAGTATACGGAAAAAAAGCATGTTACAGGTATACCTAGTCCGCCACGGTGAAACGCAGTGGAACGCCGAGCGACGTATTCAGGGCCAGTCTGACAGCCCGCTGACCGCCAAAGGTGAGCAACAGGCGATGCAGGTGGCGACGCGTGCCAAAGAGCTTGGCATTACGCATATCATCAGTAGCGATTTAGGGCGCACCCGGCGTACGGCGGAAATCATCGCCCAGGCCTGCGGCTGTGACATCATCTTTGATTCTCGCCTGCGTGAATTAAACATGGGTGTGCTGGAAAAAAGACATATCGATTCTCTGACCGAAGAAGAAGAGAACTGGCGTCGGCAGCTGGTCAATGGCACCGTTGACGGGCGTATTCCTGAAGGCGAGTCAATGCAGGAGCTCAGCGATCGCGTCAATGCGGCACTGGAATCTTGCCGGGACTTACCGCAGGGAAGCCGACCGCTGCTGGTGAGTCATGGTATTGCACTGGGATGCCTGGTGAGTACGATTCTCGGATTACCAGCATGGGCAGAGCGCCGCTTACGTCTGCGTAACTGTTCTATTTCGCGCGTGGATTATCAGGAAAGCCTGTGGCTGGCGTCTGGCTGGGTCGTTGAAACCGCAGGGGACATCTCGCATCTGGACGCCCCTGCATTAGATGAGCTGCAGCGTTAACGGCGGATAGGAATCAGCAGTTCACAGCGCAGATTAATTGGGCGATCTCCCGCTTTGGCGTCTTCTGCCGGGTAGTATCGCTCAATATCCTGACCTTTACGGCGCGTCAGGTTGAGCATTGGCATGCACGTTCCGTATACCGTCAGGATAAACTCCTGCACGCCGGTTCCCAGACCTTCATAGGTAAACATCACATATTCGCCGCCCTGCAGCATCACCGGATGCCCCGTCAGTACATAGCCATCTGCCTGATCCTGGGCTAACGCGGTGGTATAGAATACCTCTTGTTCGTCGTCTTTATCCTGACTCGGACGCGTTTCATTCAGGCCGTAGAGCACTGGCGGAATGGTCGGCGCGTTGCCGAGAAAATCGTGCCAGAACTGATAACGCATTTCATGGCGGAAATCAGAGATTTGCTCCAGCGAACAGGAGTAGCTCTGGGTAACACCAATCAGCGGCGTATCTTCCAGGGTGACAAATTTATGCTCTGGCATAGTGAATTCACCCAGACGCAGCGGCGGGCGAATACCAAAGGCGCTCCATTCAGGAGAACGGCGGTAAAGTGCAGGAGTCTGGGCAAACTGCTTCTTGAATGCGCGGGTAAATGTCTGTTGAGAGTCGAAGCGGTATTGCAGCGCGATGTCCAGAATCGGACGCGCAGTCAGGCGTAGTGCGACCGCCGATTTCGACAAACGACGAGCACGAATATACGCGCCAATAGCATGGCCAGTGACATCTTTAAACATTCTCTGTAAGTGCCACTTGGAATAACCTGCTTTCGCCGCTACATTGTCGAGCGACAGGGGCTGATCCAGATGACCTTCCAGCCAGATTAAAAGGTCGCGAATAATGCCGGCCTGATCCATAAAATATCCTCATCCTTTCAACAACGAGCACCTGACATCAGGTAATTGGATAATAGCATTTTTTGCTGTTTTAGCATTCAGTGTTTTTTTCTTAGTAGAGTATGTTTTAGGTCTTGACGGAAATAAAAGTATTGAGATTTTGTTCTTAATCAATATGTTATTTACCGTGACGAACTAATTGCTCGTGTAATAGATAAAAATGGTAACAATATGAAATACAAGCATTTGATCCTGTCTTTAAGCCTGATAATGCTGGGGCCATTGGCTCATGCAGAAGAGATTGGTTCGGTCGACACCGTATTTAAAATGATCGGCCCGGATCACAAAATTGTTGTGGAAGCCTTTGACGATCCCGATGTGAAAAATGTCACCTGTTATGTGAGCCGGGCGAAAACAGGTGGTATTAAAGGGGGATTGGGTCTGGCGGAAGATACCTCCGATGCGGCTATTTCTTGTCAGCAAGTCGGGCCGATTGAACTGTCGGATCGTATTAAAAACGGCAAAGCTCAGGGCGAGGTAGTATTCAAAAAACGCACGTCCCTGGTCTTTAAGTCGTTACAGGTCGTGCGCTTTTATGACGCCAAACGCAACGCGCTCGCTTATCTGGCTTACTCCGACAAAGTTGTAGAAGGTTCGCCGAAAAACGCGATTAGCGCGGTTCCTGTCATGCCGTGGCGGCAATAACAGAGGCGATTTATGCAACGGGAAACGGTCTGGTTAGTGGAAGATGAGCAAGGGATAGCCGACACGCTGGTCTACATGTTGCAGCAGGAAGGTTTTGCCGTCGAGGTCTTTGAGCGAGGCTTGCCGGTGCTGGATAAAGCTCGCCAGCAGGCTCCCGACGTCATGATTCTCGATGTTGGTTTGCCTGATATCAGCGGCTTTGAATTGTGCCGCCAGTTACTGGCGCTCCATCCGGCGTTACCTGTACTGTTCCTGACGGCCCGAAGTGAAGAGGTCGATCGCCTGCTTGGGCTGGAAATTGGCGCTGACGACTATGTGGCTAAACCGTTTTCACCCCGCGAAGTGTGCGCCAGGGTGCGCACCTTATTGCGTCGGGTGAAGAAGTTCTCGACGCCGTCTCCCGTCATCCGTATTGGTCATTTTGAATTGAATGAACCCGCGGCGCAGATCAGCTGGTTTGACACGCCATTAACGCTGACGCGGTATGAGTTTTTATTGCTGAAGACGTTACTCAAGTCGCCAGGCCGCGTCTGGTCCCGCCAGCAACTAATGGATAGCGTGTGGGAAGATGCGCAGGACACCTACGATCGCACCGTCGATACCCACATTAAAACGCTGCGTGCCAAGCTGCGCGCCATCAACCCCGATCTTTCACCGATTAATACTCATCGCGGCATGGGATATAGCCTGAGGGGCCTGTAATGCGTATCGGCATGCGGTTGTTGCTGGGCTATTTTTTACTGGTGGCGGTGGCGGCCTGGTTCGTACTGGCTATTTTTGTCAAAGAAGTTAAACCGGGCGTGCGAAGAGCAACGGAGGGGACGCTGATCGACACCGCAACGTTGCTGGCGGAGCTGGCGCGTCCCGATTTGCTCTCTGGGGACCCAACGCATGGGCAACTGGCGCAGGCGTTTAATCAGCTACAACATCGCCCGTTTCGCGCCAATATCGGTGGCATTAACAAAGTGCGCAATGAATATCATGTCTATATGACCGATGCGCAGGGCAAAGTATTGTTCGATTCGGCAAATAAAGCCGTTGGGCAGGATTATTCGCGCTGGAATGACGTCTGGCTAACGTTGCGTGGTCAGTATGGTGCGCGCAGCACGTTGCAAAATCCTGCCGATCCCGAAAGTTCGGTGATGTATGTTGCCGCGCCGATTATGGACGGCTCGCGGCTTATTGGCGTTTTGAGCGTAGGCAAACCGAACGCGGCGATGGCTCCGGTCATTAAGCGCAGCGAGCGGCGAATTTTATGGGCCAGCGCCATTTTGCTGGGGATTGCACTGGCGATTGGCGCAGGCATGGTTTGGTGGATCAACCGCTCCATTGCCCGGCTCACTCGCTATGCCGATTCCGTCACTGACAATAAGCCCGTTCCTCTTCCTGAACTAGGCAGTAGCGAGTTGCGTAAGCTTGCGCAGGCGCTGGAAAGTATGCGCGTGAAGCTGGAAGGGAAAAACTATATTGAGCAGTATGTTTATGCGTTAACCCATGAGCTAAAAAGCCCACTGGCGGCGATTCGTGGCGCGGCGGAAATTTTACGCGAAGGTCCGCCGCCGGAAGTGGTGGCTCGTTTTACCGACAACATTCTGACGCAAAATGCGCGTATGCAGGCATTGGTAGAAACGTTACTACGCCAGGCAAGACTGGAGAATCGTCAGGAAGTCGTTCTGACTGCTGTTGATGTGGCGGCATTATTTCGCCGCGTCAGCGAAGCGCGCACCGTGCAGTTGGCAGAAAAAAACATCACTCTACATGTTATGCCCACTGAGGTTAATGTTGCTGCTGAACCGGCGTTACTGGAGCAGGCGCTGGGGAATTTACTGGATAACGCCATCGATTTTACCCCCGAGAGCGGTCGCATAACGCTAAGCGCCGAAGTGGATCAGGAACACGTTGCTCTTAAGGTGCTGGATACCGGTAGTGGTATTCCTGACTACGCGCTGTCACGTATTTTTGAACGCTTTTACTCTTTGCCGCGTGCAAATGGGCAAAAAAGCAGCGGTCTGGGGTTGGCGTTTGTCAGTGAGGTCGCCCGTTTGTTTAACGGCGAAGTCACGCTGCGCAACGTGCAGGAAGGTGGCGTGCTGGCCTCGCTTCGACTTCACCGTCACTTCACATAGCTTCAAATTCTTCCCACATAGCCTTCGTATCCTGCTGCCATTGCAAAGGAGAAGACTATGTTGAAATCCCCCCTGTTCTGGAAAATGACCACCCTGTTTGGTGCAGTATTGCTGTTGTTGATTCCGATAATGCTGATTCGGCAGGTGATTGTCGAACGTGCCGATTACCGTAGCGATGTGGAAGATGCGATTCGTCAAAGTACCAGCGGGCCGCAAAAACTCGTTGGGCCGCTTATCGCTATTCCTGTGACCGAGCTTTATACGGTGCAGGAAGACGATAAAACCGTGGAGCGGAAACGAAGTTTTATCCATTTTTGGTTACCTGAGTCATTGATGGTTGATGGCAATCAGAACGTGGAAGAACGCAAGATAGGGATTTATACCGGTCAGGTCTGGCACAGTGATTTAACGCTAAAAGCCGATTTCGATGTTTCGCGTCTTAGCGAACTCGACGCGCCAAATATCACCTTTGGCAAGCCATTTATTGTGATTAGCGTCGGGGATGCGCGTGGTATTGGTGTGGTGAAAGCGCCTGAAGTTAACGGAACGGCGCTGACCATTGAACCCGGCACCGGGTTAGAGCAAGGCGGGCAGGGCGTGCATATCCCTTTACCCGAAGGGGACTGGCGGAAGCAGAACCTGAAGCTGAATATGGCCCTGAATTTAAGCGGTACCGGCGATCTTTCTGTGGTGCCTGCCGGGCGTAATAGCGAAATGACCTTAACCAGCAACTGGCCGCATCCCAGTTTTTTAGGTGATTTTCTACCAGCCAAACGGGAAGTTAGTGAGTCAGGTTTTCAGGCGCAATGGCAAAGCAGCTGGTTTGCTAATAATCTCGGTGAGCGTTTTGCTTCAGGCAATGATACCGGCTGGGAAAACTTCCCCGCGTTTAGCGTCGCAGTGACGACGCCAGCCGATCAATACCAATTAACTGACCGGGCGACTAAGTATGCCATTCTGCTGATTGCGCTGACTTTTATGGCGTTCTTTGTTTTTGAAACGCTCACCGCGCAACGCTTACACCCAATGCAATATTTGCTGGTGGGGCTTTCATTGGTGATGTTTTATTTGCTCTTGCTGGCGCTTTCTGAACATACCGGTTTTACCGTGGCATGGATAATCGCCAGTCTGATTGGGGCGTTAATGAACGGTATTTATTTGCAGGCGGTATTGAAAGGTTGGCGCAACAGCATGTTGTTTACCCTCGCGCTGTTGTTGCTGGATGGTGTGATGTGGGGACTGCTCAACTCTGCCGATAGCGCGCTGTTGTTGGGAACCAGTGTGCTGGTGGTGGCGCTGGCCGGCATGATGTTTGTGACCCGTAATATCGACTGGTATGCGTTTTCACTGCCGAAAATGAAAGCCAGTAAAGAAGTTACAATGGACGATGAATTACGTATCTGGAAATAAGGTTGAAAAATAAAAACGGCGCTAAAAAGCGCCGTTTTTTTTGACGGTGGTAAAGCCGATTAATCTTCCAGATCACCGCAGAAGCGATAACCTTCACCGTGAATGGTGGCGATGATTTCCGGCGTATCCGGCGTAGATTCGAAATGTTTACGAATACGGCGGATCGTCACGTCTACAGTACGGTCGTGTGGTTTCAGCTCACGGCCGGTCATTTTCTTCAGCAGTTCAGCACGGGACTGAATTTTGCCTGGGTTTTCACAGAAGTGAAGCATGGCGCGGAACTCGCTGCGCGGCAGCTTGTACTGCTCGCCATCAGGGCCGATCAACGAACGGCTGTTGATGTCCAGTTCCCAACCATTGAACTTGTAGCTTTCAACGCTACGACGTTCTTCGCTGACAGTACCCAGATTCATGGTACGGGACAGCAGGTTGCGTGCACGAATCGTCAGTTCACGCGGGTTGAACGGTTTGGTGATGTAGTCATCTGCACCGATTTCGAGGCCGAGAATTTTATCGACTTCGTTGTCACGGCCAGTCAGGAACATCAACGCAACATTCGCCTGCTCGCGCAGTTCACGCGCTAACAGAAGACCGTTCTTACCCGGCAGATTGATATCCATGATCACCAGGTTGATGTCATATTCAGAGAGGATCTGATGCATTTCCGCGCCATCTGTCGCTTCGAAAACATCATAGCCTTCCGCTTCGAAAATACTTTTCAACGTGTTGCGTGTTACCAACTCGTCTTCAACGATAAGAATGTGCGGGGTCTGCATGTTTGCTACCTAAATTGCCAACTAAATCGAAACAGGAAGTACAAAAGTCCCTGACCTGCCTGATGCATGCTGCAAATTAACATGATCGGCGTAACATGACTAAAGTACGTAATTGCGTTCTTGATGCACTTTCCATCAACGTCAACAACATCATTAGCTTGGTCGTGGGTACTTTCCCTCAGGACCCGACAGTGTCAAAAACGGCTGTCATCCTAACCATTTTAACAGCAACATAACAGGCTAAGAGGGGCCGGACACCCAATAAAACTACGCTTCGTTGACATATATCAAGTTCAATTGTAGCACGTTAACAGTTTGATGAAATCATCGTATCTAAATGCTAGCTTTCGTCACATTATTTTAATAATCCAACTAGTTGCATCATACAACTAATAAACGTGGTGAATCCAATTGTCGAGATTTATTTTTTATAAAATTATCCTAAGTAAACAGAAGGATATGTAGCATTTTTTAACAATTCAACCGTTAGTACAGTCAGGAAATAGTTTAGCCTTTTTTAAGCTAAGTAAAGGGCTTTTTCTGCGACTTACGTTAAGAATTTGTAAATTCGCACCGCGTAATAAGTTGACAGTGATCACCCTGTTCGCGGTCATTTGGTCAAGAAGAGTGGCAATATGCGTATAACGATTATTCTGGTCGCACCCGCCAGAGCAGAAAATATTGGGGCAGCGGCGCGGGCAATGAAAACGATGGGGTTTAGCGAACTGCGGATTGTCGATAGTCAGGCACATCTGGAGCCAGCCACCCGCTGGGTCGCACATGGATCTGGTGATATTATTGATAATATTAAAGTTTTCCCGACGCTGGCTGAATCGTTACACGATGTCGATTTCACTGTCGCCACCACTGCGCGCAGTCGGGCGAAATATCATTACTACGCTACGCCAGTTGAACTGGTGCCGCTGTTAGAGGAAAAATCTTCATGGATGAGCCATGCCGCGCTGGTGTTTGGTCGCGAAGATTCCGGGTTGACTAACGAAGAGTTAGCGTTGGCTGACGTTCTTACTGGTGTGCCGATGGTGGCGGATTATCCTTCGCTCAATCTGGGGCAGGCGGTGATGGTCTATTGCTATCAATTAGCAACATTAATACAACAACCGACGAAAAGTGACACAACGGCAGACCAACATCAACTGCAAGCTTTACGCGAACGAGCCATGGCATTGCTGACGACTCTGGCAGTGGCAGATGACATAAAACTGGTCGACTGGTTACAACAACGCCTGGGGCTTTTAGAGCAACGAGACACGGCAATGTTGCACCGTTTGCTGCATGATATTGAAAAAAATATCACCAAATAAAAAACGCCTTAGTAAGTATTTTTCAGCTTTTCATTCTGACTGCAACGGGCAATATGTCTCTGTGTGGATTAAAAAAAGAGTGTCTGATAGCAGCTTCTGAACTGGTTACCTGCCGTGAGTAAATTAAAATTTTATTGACTTAGGTCACTAAATACTTTAACCAATATAGGCATAGCGCACAGACAGATAAAAATTACAGAGTACACAACATCCATGAAACGCATTAGCACCACCATTACCACCACCATCACCATTACCACAGGTAACGGTGCGGGCTGACGCGTACAGGAAACACAGAAAAAAGCCCGCACCTGACAGTGCGGGCTTTTTTTTCGACCAAAGGTAACGAGGTAACAACCATGCGAGTGTTGAAGTTCGGCGGTACATCAGTGGCAAATGCAGAACGTTTTCTGCGGGTTGCCGATATTCTGGAAAGCAATGCCAGGCAGGGGCAGGTGGCCACCGTCCTCTCTGCCCCCGCCAAAATAACCAACCACCTGGTGGCGATGATTGAAAAAACCATTAGCGGCCAGGATGCTTTACCCAATATCAGCGATGCCGAACGTATTTTTGCCGAACTTCTGACGGGACTCGCCGCCGCCCAGCCGGGATTCCCGCTGGCGCAATTGAAAACTTTCGTCGACCAGGAATTTGCCCAAATAAAACATGTCCTGCATGGCATTAGTTTGTTAGGGCAGTGCCCGGATAGCATTAACGCTGCGCTGATTTGCCGTGGTGAGAAAATGTCAATCGCCATTATGGCCGGCGTGTTAGAAGCGCGTGGTCACAACGTTACCGTTATCGATCCGGTCGAAAAACTACTGGCAGTGGGGCATTACCTCGAATCTACCGTCGATATTGCTGAGTCCACCCGCCGTATTGCGGCAAGTCGTATTCCGGCTGATCACATGGTGCTGATGGCAGGTTTCACCGCCGGTAATGAAAAAGGCGAACTGGTGGTACTTGGACGCAACGGTTCCGACTACTCCGCGGCGGTGCTGGCTGCCTGTTTACGCGCCGATTGTTGCGAGATTTGGACGGACGTTGACGGGGTATATACCTGCGACCCGCGTCAGGTGCCCGATGCGAGGTTGTTGAAATCGATGTCCTACCAGGAAGCGATGGAGCTTTCCTACTTCGGCGCTAAAATTCTTCACCCCCGCACCATTACTCCCATCGCCCAGTTCCAGATCCCTTGCCTGATTAAAAATACCGGAAATCCTCAAGCACCAGGTACGCTCATTGGTGCCAGCCGTGATGAAGACGAATTACCGGTCAAGGGCATTTCCAATCTGAATAACATGGCAATGTTCAGCGTTTCCGGCCCGGGGATGAAAGGAATGGTCGGCATGGCGGCGCGCGTCTTTGCTGCAATGTCACGCGCCCGTATTTCCGTGGTGCTGATTACGCAATCATCTTCCGAATACAGTATCAGTTTCTGCGTTCCGCAAAGCGACTGTGTGCGAGCTGAACGGGCAATGCAGGAAGAGTTCTACCTGGAACTGAAAGAAGGCTTACTGGAGCCGCTGGCGGTGACGGAACGGCTGGCCATTATCTCGGTGGTAGGTGATGGTATGCGTACCTTGCGTGGGATCTCGGCGAAATTCTTTGCCGCGCTGGCCCGCGCCAATATCAACATTGTCGCCATTGCTCAGGGATCTTCTGAACGCTCAATCTCTGTCGTGGTAAATAACGATGATGCGACCACTGGCGTGCGCGTTACTCATCAGATGCTGTTCAATACCGATCAGGTTATCGAAGTGTTTGTGATTGGCGTCGGTGGCGTTGGCGGTGCGCTGCTGGAGCAACTGAAGCGTCAGCAAAGCTGGTTGAAGAATAAACATATCGACTTACGTGTCTGCGGTGTTGCTAACTCGAAGGCTCTGCACACCAATGTGCATGGCCTAAATCTGGAAAACTGGCAGGAAGAACTGGCGCAAGCCAAAGAGCCGTTTAATATCGGGCGCTTAATTCGCCTCGTGAAAGAATATCATCTGCTGAACCCGGTCATTGTTGACTGCACCTCCAGCCAGGCAGTGGCGGATCAATATGCCGACTTCCTGCGCGAAGGTTTCCACGTTGTCACGCCGAACAAAAAGGCCAACACCTCGTCGATGGATTACTACCATCAGTTGCGTTATGCGGCGGAAAAATCGCGGCGTAAATTCCTCTATGACACCAACGTTGGGGCTGGATTACCGGTTATTGAGAACCTGCAAAATCTGCTCAATGCTGGTGATGAATTGATGAAGTTCTCCGGCATTCTTTCAGGTTCGCTTTCTTATATCTTCGGCAAGTTAGACGAAGGCATGAGTTTCTCCGAGGCGACTACTCTGGCGCGGGAAATGGGTTATACCGAACCGGATCCGCGAGATGATCTTTCTGGTATGGATGTAGCGCGTAAACTATTAATTCTCGCTCGTGAAACGGGACGTGAACTGGAGCTGGCGGATATTGAAATTGAACCTGTGCTGCCCGCAGAGTTTAACGCCGAGGGTGATGTTGCCGCTTTTATGGCGAATCTGTCACAGCTCGACGATCTCTTTGCCGCGCGCGTGGCGAAGGCCCGTGATGAAGGAAAAGTTTTGCGCTATGTTGGCAATATTGATGAAGATGGTGTCTGCCGCGTGAAGATTGCCGAAGTGGATGGTAATGATCCGCTGTTCAAAGTGAAAAATGGCGAAAACGCCCTGGCCTTTTATAGCCACTATTATCAGCCGCTGCCGTTGGTGCTGCGCGGATATGGTGCGGGCAATGACGTTACAGCTGCCGGTGTCTTTGCCGATCTGCTACGTACCCTCTCATGGAAGTTAGGAGTCTGACATGGTTAAAGTTTATGCCCCGGCTTCCAGTGCCAATATGAGCGTCGGGTTTGATGTGCTCGGGGCGGCGGTGACACCCGTTGATGGTGCATTGCTCGGAGATGTAGTAACGGTTGAGGCGGCAGAGACATTCAGTCTCAACAACCTCGGACGCTTTGCCGATAAGCTGCCGTCAGAACCACGGGAAAATATCGTTTATCAGTGCTGGGAGCGTTTTTGCCAGGAGCTGGGCAAGCAAATTCCAGTGGCGATGACTCTGGAAAAGAATATGCCGATCGGTTCGGGCTTAGGCTCCAGCGCCTGTTCGGTGGTCGCGGCGCTGATGGCGATGAATGAACACTGCGGCAAGCCGCTTAATGACACCCGTTTGCTGGCTTTGATGGGCGAGCTGGAAGGGCGTATCTCCGGCAGCATTCATTACGACAACGTGGCACCGTGTTTTCTTGGTGGTATGCAGTTGATGATCGAAGAAAACGACATCATCAGCCAGCAAGTGCCAGGGTTTGATGAGTGGCTGTGGGTGCTGGCGTATCCGGGGATTAAAGTCTCGACGGCAGAAGCCCGGGCTATTTTACCGGCGCAGTATCGCCGCCAGGATTGCATTGCGCACGGGCGACATCTGGCAGGCTTCATTCACGCCTGCTATTCCCGTCAGCCTGAGCTTGCCGCGAAGCTGATGAAAGATGTTATCGCAGAACCCTACCGTGAACGGTTACTGCCTGGCTTCCGGCAGGCGCGGCAGGCGGTCGCGGAAATCGGCGCGGTAGCGAGCGGTATCTCCGGCTCCGGCCCGACCTTGTTCGCTCTGTGTGACAAGCCGGATACCGCCCAGCGCGTTGCCGACTGGTTGGGTAAGAACTACCTGCAAAATCAGGAAGGTTTTGTTCATATTTGCCGGCTGGATACGGCGGGCGCACGAGTACTGGAAAACTAAATGAAACTCTACAATCTTAAAGATCACAATGAGCAGGTCAGCTTTGCGCAAGCCGTAACCCAGGGGTTGGGCAAAAATCAGGGGCTGTTTTTTCCGCACGACCTGCCGGAATTCAGCCTGACTGAAATTGATGAGATGCTGAAGCTGGATTTTGTCACCCGCAGTGCGAAGATCCTCTCGGCGTTTATTGGTGATGAAATCCCGCAGGAAATCCTGGAAGAGCGCGTGCGCGCGGCGTTTGCCTTCCCGGCTCCGGTCGCCAATGTTGAAAGCGATGTCGGTTGTCTGGAATTGTTCCACGGGCCAACGCTGGCATTTAAAGATTTCGGCGGTCGCTTTATGGCACAAATGCTGACCCATATTGCGGGCGATAAGCCAGTGACCATTCTGACCGCGACCTCCGGTGATACCGGAGCGGCAGTGGCTCATGCTTTCTACGGTTTACCGAATGTGAAAGTGGTTATCCTCTATCCACGAGGCAAAATCAGTCCACTGCAAGAAAAACTGTTCTGTACATTGGGCGGCAATATCGAAACTGTTGCCATCGACGGCGATTTCGATGCCTGTCAGGCGCTGGTGAAGCAGGCGTTTGATGATGAAGAGCTGAAAGTGGCGCTGGGGTTAAACTCAGCTAACTCGATTAACATCAGCCGGTTGCTGGCGCAGATTTGCTACTACTTTGAAGCAGTTGCGCAGCTGCCGCAGGAAGCGCGCAACCAGCTGGTTGTCTCGGTGCCAAGCGGAAACTTCGGCGATTTGACGGCGGGTCTGCTGGCGAAGTCACTCGGTCTGCCGGTGAAACGTTTTATTGCTGCGACCAACGTGAACGATACCGTGCCACGTTTCCTGCACGACGGTCAGTGGTCACCCAAAGCGACTCAGGCGACGTTATCCAACGCGATGGACGTGAGTCAGCCGAACAACTGGCCGCGTGTGGAAGAGTTGTTCCGCCGCAAAATCTGGCAACTGAAAGAGCTGGGTTATGCAGCCGTGGATGATGAAACCACGCAACAGACAATGCGTGAGTTAAAAGAACTGGGCTACACTTCGGAGCCGCACGCTGCCGTAGCGTATCGTGCGCTGCGTGACCAGTTGAATCCAGGCGAATATGGCTTGTTCCTCGGCACCGCGCATCCGGCGAAATTTAAAGAGAGCGTGGAAGCGATTCTCGGTGAAACGTTGGATCTGCCAAAAGAGCTGGCAGAACGTGCCGATTTACCCTTGCTTTCGCATAATCTGCCCGCCGATTTTGCTGCGTTGCGTAAATTGATGATGAATCATCAGTAACAGCTATTCATTATCTCAATCAGGCCGGGTTTGCTTTTATGCAGCCCGGCTTTTTTGTGAAGAAAATATGGAGAGAAACGACAGGGAAAAAGGAGGAATTCTCAATAAATGCGGTAACTTAGAGATTAGGATTGCGGAGAATAACAACCGCCGTTCTCATCGCGTAATCTCCGGATATCGACCCATAACGGGCAATGATAAAAGGAGTAACCTGTGAAAAAGATGCAATCTATCGTACTCGCACTTTCCCTGGTTCTGGTCGCTCCCATGGCAACGCAGGCTGCGGAAATTACGTTAGTCCCGTCAGTAAAATTACAGATAGGCGATCGTGATAATCGTGGCTATTACTGGGATGGCGGTCATTGGCGCGACCACGGCTGGTGGAAACAACATTATGAATGGCGAGGCAATCGCTGGCACCCACACGGACCGCCGCCACCGCCGCGTCACCATAAGAAAGCTCATCATGATCATCACGGCGGTTATGGTCCAGGCAAACATCACCGCTAAATGACAAATGCCGGGTAACAATCCGGCATTCAGCGCCTGATGCGACGCTGGCGCGTCTTATCAGGCCTACGTGAATTCTGCAATATATTGAATCTGCATGCTTTTGTAGGCCGGATAAGGCGTTCACGCCGCATCCGGCATTGACTACAAACTTAACGCTGCTCGTAGCGTTTAAACACCAGTTCGCCATTGCTGGAGGAAGCTTCATCAAAGAAGTAACCTTCGCTATTAAAACCAGTCAGTTGCTCTGGTTTGGTCAGCCGATTTTCAATAATGAAACGACTCATCAGACCGCGTGCTTTCTTAGCGTAGAAGCTGATTATCTTAAATTTGCCGTTCTTCTCATCGAGGAACACCGGCTTGATAATCTCGGCATTCAATTTCTTCGGCTTCACCGATTTAAAATACTCATCTGACGCCAGATTAATCACCACATTATCGCCTTGTGCTGCGAGCGCCTCGTTCAGCTTGTTGGTGATGATATCTCCCCAGAATTGATACAGATCTTTCCCTCGGGCATTCTCAAGACGGATCCCCATTTCCAGACGATAAGGCTGCATTAAATCGAGCGGGCGGAGTACGCCATACAAGCCGGAAAGCATTCGCAAATGCTGTTGGGCAAAATCGAAATCGTCTTCGCTGAAGGTTTCGGCCTGCAAGCCGGTGTAGACATCACCTTTAAACGCCAGAATCGCCTGGCGGGCATTCTCCGGCGTGAAATCTGGCTGCCAGTCATGAAAGCGAGCGGCGTTGATACCTGCCAGTTTGTCGCTGATACGCATCAGCGTGCTAATCTGCGGAGGCGTCAGTTTCCGCGCTTCATGGATCAACTGCTGGGAATTGTCTAACAGCTCCGGCAGCGTATATCGCGTGGTGGTCAACGGGCTTTGGTAATCAAGCGTTTTCGCAGGTGAAATAAGAATCAGCATATCCAGTCCTTGCAGGAAATTTATGCCGACTTTAGCAAAAAAAGAGAATGAGTTGATCGATAGTTGTGATTACTCCTGCGAAACATCATCCCACGCGTCCCGAGAAAGCTGGCGACCGATATCCGGATAACGCAACGGATCAAACACCGGGCGCACGCCGAGTTTACGCTGGCGTAGATAATCACTGGCAATGGTATGAACCACAGGCGAGAGCAGTAAAATGGCGGTCAAATTGGTAATAGCCATGCAGGCCATTATGATATCTGCCAGTTGCCACATCAGCGGAAGACTTAGCAAGGTGCCGCCGATGACCGTTGCGAAGGTGCAGATCCGCAAACACCAGATCGCTTTAGGGTTGTTCAGGCGTAAAAAGAAGAGATTGTTTTCGGCATAAATGTAGTTGGCAACGATGGAGCTGAAGGCAAACAGAATAACCACGAGGGTAACAAACTCAGCACCCCAGGAACCCATTAGCACCCGCATCGCCTTCTGGATAAGCTGAATACCTTCCAGCGGCATGTAGGTTGTGCCGTTACCCGCCAGTAATATCAGCATGGCGCTTGCCGTACAGATGACCAGGGTGTCGATAAAAATGCCAATCATCTGGACAATTCCTTGCGCTGCCGGATGCGGAGGCCAGGACGCCGCTGCCGCTGCCGCGTTTGGCGTCGAACCCATTCCCGCCTCATTGGAAAACATACTGCGCTGAAAACCGTTAGTAATCGCCTGGCTTAAGGTATATCCCGCCGCGCCGCCTGCCGCTTCCTGCCAGCCAAAAGCACTCTCAAAAATAGACCAAATGACGTGGGGAAGTTGCCCGATATTTATTACGCAAATCACCAGGCTGGTCAGTACCCAGATTATCGCCATCAACGGGACAAACCCCTGCATGAGCCGGGCGACGCCATGAAGACCGCGAGTGATTGCCAGCAGAGCAAAGACAGCGAGAATAATGCCTGTCACCAGCGGGGGAAAATCAAAAGAAAAACTCAGGGCTCGGGCAACAGCGTTTGCCTGAACTCCGCTGAAAATTATGCCGTAGGCGATGAGCAAAAAGACGGCGAACAGAACGCCCATCCAGCGCATCCCCAGCCCGCGCGACATATACCATGCCGGTCCGCCACGAAACTGCCCATTGACGTCACGTTCTTTATAAAGTTGTGCAAGGGAACATTCGGCAAACGAGGTCGCCATGCCGATAAACGCGGCAACCCACATCCAGAAGACGGCTCCAGGTCCACCGGCGGTAATAGCCAGCGCAACGCCGGCCAGGTTGCCGCTACCCACGCGCGCCGCAAGACTGGTACACAATGACTGAAATGAGGTTAAACCGCCTGGCTGTGGATGAATGCTATTTTTAAGACTTTTGCCAAACTGGCGGATGTAGCGAAACTGCACAAATCCGGTGCGAAAAGTGAACCAACAACCTGCGCCGAAGAGCAGGTAAATCATTACCGATCCCCAAAGGACGCTGTTAATAAAGGAGAAAAAATCTGGCATGCATATCCCTCTTATTGCCGGTCGCGATGACTTTCCTGTGTAAACGTTACCAATTGTTTAAGAAGTATATACGCTACGAGGTACTTGATAACTTCTGCGTAGCATACATGAGGTTTTGTTTAAAAATGGCGGGCGATATCAACGCAGTGTCAGAAATCCGAAACAGTCTCGCCTGGCGATAACCGTCTTGTCGGCGGTTGCGCTGACGTTGCGTCGTGATATCATCAGGGCAGACCGGTTACATCCCCCTAACAAGCTGTTTAAAGAGAAATACTATCATGACGGACAAATTGACCTCCCTTCGTCAGTACACCACCGTAGTGGCCGACACTGGGGACATCGCGGCAATGAAGCTGTATCAACCGCAGGATGCCACAACCAACCCTTCTCTCATTCTTAACGCAGCGCAGATTCCGGAATATCGTAAGTTGATTGATGATGCTGTCGCCTGGGCGAAACAGCAGAGCAACGATCGCGCGCAGCAGATCGTGGACGCGACCGACAAACTGGCAGTAAATATTGGTCTGGAAATCCTGAAACTGGTTCCGGGCCGTATCTCAACTGAAGTTGATGCGCGTCTTTCCTATGACACCGAAGCGTCAATTGCGAAAGCAAAACGCCTGATCAAACTCTACAACGATGCAGGTATTAGCAACGATCGTATTCTGATCAAACTGGCTTCTACCTGGCAGGGTATCCGTGCTGCGGAACAGCTGGAAAAAGAAGGCATCAACTGTAACCTGACCCTGCTGTTCTCCTTCGCTCAGGCTCGTGCTTGTGCGGAAGCGGGCGTATTCCTGATCTCGCCGTTTGTTGGTCGTATTCTTGATTGGTACAAAGCGAATACCGATAAGAAAGAGTACGCTCCGGCAGAAGATCCGGGCGTGGTTTCTGTATCTGAAATCTACCAGTACTACAAAGAGCACGGTTATGAAACCGTGGTTATGGGCGCAAGCTTCCGTAACATCGGCGAAATTCTGGAACTGGCAGGCTGCGACCGTCTGACCATCGCACCGGCACTGCTGAAAGAGCTGGCGGAGAGCGAAGGGGCTATCGAACGTAAACTGTCTTACACCGGCGAAGTGAAAGCGCGTCCGGCGCGTATCACTGAGTCCGAGTTCCTGTGGCAGCACAACCAGGATCCAATGGCAGTAGATAAACTGGCGGAAGGTATCCGTAAGTTTGCTATTGACCAGGAAAAACTGGAAAAAATGATCGGCGATCTGCTGTAATCATTCTTAGCGTGACCGGGAAGTCGGTCACGCTACCTCTTCTGAAGCCTGTCTGTCACTCCCTTCGCAGTGTATCATTCTGTTTAACGAGACTGTTTAAACGGAAAAATCTTGATGAATACTTTACGTATTGGCTTAGTTTCCATCTCTGATCGCGCATCCAGCGGCGTTTATCAGGATAAAGGTATCCCTGCGCTGGAAGAATGGCTGACATCGGCGCTAACCACGCCGTTTGAACTGGAAACCCGCTTAATCCCCGATGAGCAGGCGATCATCGAGCAAACGTTGTGTGAGCTGGTGGATGAAATGAGTTGCCATCTGGTGCTCACCACGGGCGGAACTGGCCCGGCGCGTCGTGACGTAACGCCCGATGCGACACTGGCAGTAGCGGACCGCGAGATGCCTGGCTTTGGTGAACAGATGCGCCAGATCAGCCTGCATTTTGTACCAACTGCGATCCTTTCGCGTCAGGTGGGTGTGATTCGCAAACAGGCGCTGATCCTTAACTTACCCGGTCAGCCGAAGTCTATTAAAGAGACGCTGGAAGGTGTGAAGGACGCTGAGGGTAACGTTGTGGTACACGGTATTTTTGCCAGCGTACCGTACTGCATTCAGTTGCTGGAAGGGCCATACGTTGAAACGGCACCAGAAGTGGTTGCTGCATTCAGACCGAAGAGTGCAAGACGCGACGTTAGCGAATAAAAAAATCCCCCCGAGCGGGGGGATCTCAAAACAATTAGTGGGATTCACCAATCGGCAGAACGGTGCGACCAAACTGCTCGTTCAGCACTTCACCCATCGCCAGATAGATTGCGCTGGCACCGCAGATCAGACCAATCCAGCCGGCAAAGTGGATGATCGCGGCATTACTGGCAATGTTACCGATCGCCAGCAGGGCAAACAGCACGGTCAGGCTAAAGAAAACGAATTGCAGGACGCGTGTGCCTTTCAGAGTGCCGAAGAACATAAACAACGTAAATACGCCCCACAGACCCAGGTAGACACCAAGGAACTGTGCATTTGGCGCATCGGTCAGACCCAGTTTCGGCATCAGCAGAATCGCAACCAGCGTCAGCCAGAAAGAACCGTAAGAGGTGAATGCGGTTAAACCGAAAGTGTTGCCTTTTTTGTACTCCAGCAGACCGGCAAAAATTTGCGCGATGCCGCCGTAGAAAATGCCCATGGCAAGAATAATAGCGTCCAGAGCGAAATAACCCACGTTGTGCAGATTAAGCAGAATGGTGGTCATGCCGAAGCCCATCAGGCCCAGCGGTGCCGGATTAGCCAACTTAGTGTTGCCCATAATTCCTCAAAAATCATCATCGAATGAATGGTGAAATAATTTCCCTGAATAACTGTAGTGTTTTCAGGGCGCGGCATAATAATCAGCCAGTGGGGCAGTGTCTACGATCTTTTGAGGGGAAAATGAAAATTTTCCCCGGTTTCCGGTATCAGACCTGAGTGGCGCTAACCATCCGGCGCAGGCAGGCTATTTGCAGTACGGCTGGAATCGTCACGCGATAGGCGCTGCCGCTGACCGCTTTAACCCCATTTAATGCTGCGCCCACAGGGCCTCCCAGACCCGCGCCGCGCAGCAAACCATGCCCAAGCACGCTCATTGCTGCGTGGGTGCGTAAAATGCGGGTCAATTGGCTGGAAAGCAAATGCGACACGCCTTTTGCCAATAATTTGTCTTTCATCAGCAGCGGCAGCAGCTCTTCCAGCTCATTCACCCTGGCATCGACCGCGTGCAGAAACTCCTGCTTATGTTCCTCGTCCATTTTCTTCCAGGTATTACGCAGAAATTGTTCCAGTAACTGTTGCTCAATTTCAAACGTAGACATCTCTTTGTCGGCTTTCAGCTTCAATCGTTTTGAAACATCGAGCAAAATGGCCCGATACAATTTACCGTGTCCGCGCAGTTTGTTGGCGATACTATCGCCACCAAAATGCTGTAATTCTCCAGCAATCAGCTGCCAGTTGCGGCGATGTTGCTCGGGATGTCCTTCCATCGATTTAAACAGTTCGTTGCGCATCAGTACGCTGGAGAGGCGAGTTTTGCCTTTTTCATTATGGGTGAGCAGCCGGGCGAAATTTGCTAACTGTTCCTCACTACAATGCTGGAGAAAATCCAGATCTGAATCATTCAGGTAATTAACATTCATTTTTTGTGGCTTCTATATTCTGGCGTTAGTCGTCGCCGATAATTTTCAGCGTGGCCATATCCGATGAGTTCACCGTATGACCGGAAAAGGTGATTTTTGAGACGCAGCGTTTATTGTCGTTATCGCTGTTAATGTTGATCCAGTCAGTGGTTTGCCCTTCTTTTATTTCTGAAGGAATATTCAGGCTCTGACTGGCGCTACGGGCGGCTTTGAAATAAACCGATGCACCGCTTAACTGTAAATCGCCATGGTCGGCAGAGAGTTGTATGCGTTTCACAATGCGACAAACAGGAAGTTTCAGCGCCAGATCGTTGGTTTCGTTACGCGGCATCGCAATGACGCCGAGGAGTTTATGGTTGTTTGCCTGCGCCGTGCAGCACAGCATCAGGCTAATCGCCAGGCTGGCGGAAATCGTAAAAACGGATTTCATAAGGATTCTCTTAGTGGGAAGAGGTAGGGGGATGAATACCCACTAGTTTACTGCTGATAAAGAGAAGATTCAGGCACGTAATCTTTTCTTTTTATTACAATTTTTTGATGAATACCTTGGCTGCGATTCATTCTTTATATGAATAAAATTGCTGTCAATTTTACGTCTTGTCCTGCCATATCGCGAAATTTCTGCGCAAAAGCACAAAAAATTTTTGCATCTCCCCCTTGATGACGTGGGTTACGACCCCATTTAGTAGTCAACCGCAGTGAGTGAGTCTGCAAAAAAATGAAATTGGGCAGTTGAAACCAGACGTTTCGCCCCTATTACAGACTCACAACCACATGATGACTGAATATATAGTGGAGACGTTTAGATGGGTAAAATAATTGGTATCGACCTGGGTACTACCAACTCTTGTGTAGCGATTATGGATGGCACCACTCCTCGCGTGCTGGAGAACGCCGAAGGCGATCGCACCACGCCTTCTATTATTGCCTATACCCAGGATGGTGAAACTCTGGTTGGTCAGCCGGCTAAACGTCAGGCAGTGACGAACCCGCAAAACACCCTGTTTGCGATTAAACGCCTGATTGGCCGCCGCTTCCAGGACGAAGAAGTACAGCGTGATGTTTCCATCATGCCGTTCAAAATTATTGCTGCTGATAACGGCGACGCATGGGTCGAAGTTAAAGGCCAGAAAATGGCACCGCCGCAGATTTCTGCTGAAGTGCTGAAAAAAATGAAGAAAACCGCTGAAGATTACCTGGGTGAACCGGTAACTGAAGCTGTTATCACCGTACCGGCATACTTTAACGATGCTCAGCGTCAGGCAACCAAAGACGCAGGCCGTATCGCTGGTCTCGAAGTAAAACGTATCATCAACGAACCGACCGCAGCTGCGCTGGCTTACGGTCTGGACAAAGGTACTGGCAACCGTACTATCGCGGTTTATGACCTGGGTGGTGGTACTTTCGATATTTCTATTATTGAAATCGACGAAGTTGACGGCGAAAAAACCTTCGAAGTTCTGGCAACCAACGGTGATACCCACCTGGGTGGTGAAGACTTCGACAGCCGTCTGATCAACTATCTGGTTGAAGAATTCAAGAAAGATCAGGGCATTGACCTGCGCAACGATCCGCTGGCAATGCAGCGCCTGAAAGAAGCGGCAGAAAAAGCGAAAATCGAACTGTCTTCCGCTCAGCAGACCGACGTTAACCTGCCGTACATCACTGCAGACGCGACCGGTCCGAAACACATGAACATCAAAGTGACTCGTGCGAAACTGGAAAGCCTGGTTGAAGATCTGGTTAACCGTTCCATCGAGCCGCTGAAAGTTGCACTGCAGGACGCTGGCCTGTCTGTATCTGATATCGACGACGTTATCCTCGTTGGTGGTCAGACTCGTATGCCAATGGTTCAGAAGAAAGTTGCTGAGTTCTTTGGTAAAGAGCCGCGTAAAGACGTTAACCCGGACGAAGCTGTAGCAATCGGTGCTGCTGTTCAGGGTGGTGTTCTGACTGGTGACGTAAAAGACGTACTGCTGCTGGACGTTACCCCGCTGTCTCTGGGTATCGAAACCATGGGCGGTGTGATGACGACGCTGATCGCGAAAAACACCACTATCCCGACCAAGCACAGCCAGGTGTTCTCTACCGCTGAAGACAACCAGTCTGCGGTAACCATCCATGTGCTGCAGGGTGAACGTAAACGTGCGGCTGATAACAAATCTCTGGGTCAGTTCAACCTGGATGGTATCAACCCGGCACCGCGCGGCATGCCGCAGATCGAAGTTACCTTCGATATCGATGCTGACGGTATCCTGCACGTTTCCGCGAAAGATAAAAACAGCGGTAAAGAGCAGAAGATCACCATCAAGGCGTCTTCTGGTCTGAACGAAGATGAAATCCAGAAAATGGTACGCGACGCAGAAGCTAACGCCGAAGCTGACCGTAAGTTTGAAGAGCTGGTACAGACTCGCAACCAGGGCGACCATCTGCTGCACAGCACCCGTAAGCAGGTTGAAGAAGCAGGCGACAAACTGCCGGCTGACGACAAAACTGCTATCGAGTCTGCACTGACTGCACTGGAAACTGCTCTGAAAGGTGAAGACAAAGCCGCTATCGAAGCGAAAATGCAGGAGCTGGCACAGGTTTCCCAGAAACTGATGGAAATCGCCCAGCAGCAACATGCCCAGCAGCAGACTGCCGGTGCTGATGCTTCTGCAAACAACGCGAAAGATGACGATGTTGTCGACGCTGAATTTGAAGAAGTCAAAGACAAAAAATAATCGCCCTATAAACGGGTAATTATACTGACACGGGCGAAGGGGAATTTCCTCTCCGCCCGTGCATTCATCTAGGGGCAATTTAAAAAAGATGGCTAAGCAAGATTATTACGAGATTTTAGGCGTTTCCAAAACAGCGGAAGAGCGTGAAATCAAAAAGGCCTACAAACGCCTGGCCATGAAATACCACCCGGACCGTAACCAGGGTGACAAAGAGGCCGAGGCGAAATTTAAAGAGATCAAGGAAGCTTATAAAGTTCTGACCGACTCGCAAAAACGTGCGGCATACGATCAGTATGGTCATGCTGCGTTTGAGCAAGGTGGCATGGGCGGCGGCGGTTTTGGCGGCGGCGCAGACTTCAGCGATATTTTTGGTGACGTTTTCGGCGATATTTTTGGCGGCGGACGTGGTCGTCAACGTGCGGCGCGCGGTGCTGATTTACGCTATAACATGGAGCTCACCCTCGAAGAAGCTGTACGTGGCGTGACCAAAGAGATCCGCATTCCGACTCTGGAAGAGTGTGACGTTTGCCACGGTAGCGGTGCAAAACCAGGTACACAGCCGCAGACCTGTCCGACCTGTCATGGTTCTGGTCAGGTGCAGATGCGCCAGGGTTTCTTTGCCGTGCAGCAGACCTGTCCACACTGTCAGGGCCGCGGTACGCTGATCAAAGATCCGTGCAACAAATGTCATGGTCATGGTCGTGTTGAGCGCAGCAAAACGCTGTCCGTTAAAATCCCGGCAGGGGTGGACACTGGAGACCGCATCCGTCTTGCGGGCGAAGGTGAAGCGGGTGAGCATGGCGCACCGGCAGGCGATCTGTACGTTCAGGTTCAGGTTAAACAGCACCCGATTTTCGAGCGTGAAGGCAACAACCTGTATTGCGAAGTCCCGATCAACTTCGCTATGGCGGCGCTGGGTGGTGAAATCGAAGTACCGACCCTTGATGGTCGCGTTAAACTGAAAGTGCCTGGCGAAACCCAGACCGGTAAGCTGTTCCGTATGCGCGGTAAAGGCGTCAAGTCTGTCCGCGGTGGCGCACAGGGTGATTTGCTGTGCCGCGTTGTCGTCGAAACACCGGTAGGCCTGAACGAGAAGCAGAAACAGCTGCTGCAAGAGCTGCAAGAAAGCTTCGGTGGCCCAACCGGCGAGCACAACAGCCCGCGCTCAAAGAGCTTCTTTGATGGTGTGAAGAAGTTTTTTGACGACCTGACCCGCTAACCTTCCCAAAAGCCTGCCCGTGGGCAGGCCTGGGTAAAAATAGGGTGCGTTGAAGATATGCGAGCACCTGTAAAGTGGCGGGGATCACTCCCCGCCGTTGCTCTTACTCGGATTCGTAAGCCGTGAAAACAGCAACCTCCGTCTGGCCAGTTCGGATGTGAACCTCACAGAGGTCTTTTCTCGTTACCAGCGCCGCCACTACGGCGGTGATACAGATGACGATCAGGGCGACAATCATCGCCTTATGCTGCTTCATTGCTCTCTTCTCCTTGACCTTACGGTCAGTAAGAGGCACTCTACATGTGTTCAGCATATAGGGGGCCTCGGGTTGATGGTAAAATATCACTCGGGGCTTTTCTCTATCTGCCGTTCAGCTAATGCCTGAGACAGACAGCCTCAAGCACCCGCCGCTATTATATCGCTCTCTTTAACCCATTCTGTTTTATCGATTCTAATCCGGAAGACGCCTCGCATTTTTATGGCGTAATTTTTTAATGATTTAATTATTTAACTTTAATTTATCTCTTCATCGCAATTATTGACGACAAGCTGGATTATTTTTGAAATATTGGCCTAACAAACATCGCCGACTGACAACAAATTAATTATTACTTTTCCTAATTAATCCCTCAGAAATCCTCACCTTAAGCTATGATTATCAGGGCTTAGGGTCACCCGTCAGCGCTTACAGCCGTCAAAAACGCATCTCACCGCTGATGGCGCAAATTCTTCAATAGCTCGTAAAAAACGAATTATTCCTACACTATAATCTGATTTTAACGATGATTCGTGCGGGGTAAAATAGTAAAAACGATCTATTCACCTGAAAGAGAAATAAAAAGTGAAACATCTGCATCGATTCTTTAGCAGTGATGCCTCGGGAGGCATTATTCTTATCATTGCCGCTATCCTGGCGATGATGATGGCCAACAGCGGCGCAACCAGTGGATGGTATCACGACTTTCTGGAGACGCCGGTTCAGCTCCGGGTTGGTTCACTCGAAATCAACAAAAACATGCTGTTATGGATAAATGACGCGCTGATGGCGGTATTTTTCCTGTTAGTCGGTCTGGAAGTTAAACGTGAACTGATGCAAGGATCGCTAGCCAGCTTACGCCAGGCCGCATTTCCAGTTATCGCCGCTATTGGTGGGATGATTGTGCCGGCATTACTCTATCTGGCCTTTAACTATGCCGATCCGATTACCCGCGAAGGGTGGGCGATCCCGGCGGCTACTGACATTGCCTTTGCACTTGGTGTGCTGGCGCTATTGGGAAGTCGTGTTCCGTTAGCGCTGAAGATCTTTTTGATGGCTCTGGCTATTATCGACGATCTTGGGGCCATCATTATCATCGCATTGTTCTACACTAATGACTTATCGATGGCCTCTCTTGGGGTCGCGGCTGTAGCAATTGCGGTACTCGCGGTATTGAATCTGTGTGGTGTACGCCGCACGGGCGTCTATATTCTGGTTGGCGTAGTGTTGTGGACTGCAGTGTTGAAATCGGGGGTTCACGCAACCCTGGCGGGGGTAATTGTCGGCTTCTTTATTCCTTTGAAAGAGAAGCATGGGCGTTCTCCAGCGAAGCGACTGGAGCATGTGTTGCACCCGTGGGTGGCGTATCTGATTTTACCACTGTTTGCATTTGCTAATGCTGGCGTTTCACTGCAAGGCGTCACGCTGGATGGCTTGACCTCCATTCTGCCATTGGGGATCATCGCTGGCTTGCTGATTGGCAAACCGCTGGGGATTAGTCTGTTCTGCTGGTTGGCGCTGCGTTTGAAACTGGCGCATCTGCCTGAGGGAACGACTTATCAGCAAATTATGGCGGTGGGGATCCTGTGCGGTATCGGTTTTACTATGTCTATCTTTATTGCCAGCCTGGCCTTTGGTAGCGTAGATCCAGAACTGATTAACTGGGCGAAACTCGGTATCCTGGTCGGTTCTATCTCTTCGGCGGTAATTGGATACAGCTGGTTACGCGTTCGTTTGCGTCCATCAGTTTGACAGGACGGTTTACCGGGGAGCCATAAACGGCTCCCTTTTCATTGTTATCAGGGAGAGAAATGAGCATGTCTCATATCAATTACAACCACTTGTATTACTTCTGGCATGTTTATAAAGAAGGTTCTGTGGTTGGCGCAGCGGAGGCGCTTTATTTAACACCACAAACCATTACCGGACAGATTCGGGCGCTGGAAGAGCGCCTGCAAGGCAAATTATTTAAGCGCAAGGGACGTGGTCTCGAGCCCAGCGAGCTGGGGGAGCTGGTCTATCGCTATGCCGATAAAATGTTCACCTTGAGCCAGGAAATGCTGGATATCGTGAACTATCGCAAAGAATCCAATTTATTGTTTGACGTTGGCGTGGCTGATGCACTTTCCAAACGTCTGGTCAGTAGCGTGCTGAATGCTGCAGTAGTAGAAGGCGAGCCGATTCATCTTCGCTGCTTCGAATCCACCCACGAAATGCTGCTGGAGCAATTAAGCCAGCATAAACTGGATATGATCATTTCCGACTGTCCGATAGATTCTACGCAGCAGGAAGGCCTGTTCTCCGTGAGAATTGGCGAATGTGGCGTGAGTTTCTGGTGTACAAATCCACCGCCGGAAAAACCGTTCCCAGCTTGTCTTGAAGAACGGCGGCTTTTGATTCCTGGGCGACGTTCAATGTTAGGGCGCAAATTACTTAACTGGTTTAACTCCCAGGGATTAAACGTAGAAATCCTTGGCGAGTTTGATGATGCCGCTTTGATGAAAGCTTTTGGTGCGATGCACAATGCAATCTTCGTTGCCCCAACGCTTTATGCATATGACTTTTATGCCGATAAAACTGTCGTAGAAATTGGTCGCGTCGAGAATGTGATGGAAGAGTACCATGCTATTTTTGCTGAGCGGATGATTCAGCACCCGGCGGTACAGCGAATCTGCAATACGGATTATTCTGCGCTTTTTAGTCCAGCGGCGCGTTAATCGGCACCTCCCCCAAAGTTAAGGTGGGGGAGATAGATTAGTTGTACATAACCACGATTTTGACTCGGCTCATTATTTGCCCGCTTGAGACATTATTTCCATATGTACGCGGGCGAATAAATAGAGGAATCTGATTACTTCCTTCATGGGGATGCTGAAAAGAGTAGTAATTGCTTTTACCATACTGGATTTCATTCGTACCATCATTGGAGAGTTGAAAGCCTATTTGACCCGCACCGTCCTCACTGTTTTCTAACTCATTTTTTAATATGCTGGTTCCTGACTCCTGTATCGTCACTGGTTCAAAGTAATATTCAACGTCACTGGGTTCAAAAACTAATTCACCTTGCTCGCCCTGGATGCAGTCAAATCTTATATGATGAAACTGATAATTTTCATTATTGATACGAGACAGTACAAATCGTCCAGTGTCGATGGATTGATCTTCAAAACCACAGGTCATTAAATTTACCTGTAAAATAGTATTTAAATTAAAATTAAAGCGGACGCTATTACAATTAGTATTATTCCCTGTACATGAACTCACTTCAATTTCGAACAACAAAGGAAAAGGCGTTCCTGGAAAAATATCTGCGGTGTTGGAACTATCTGATACAGATGCGATAGAGTATGGAATGGTGAAATTTATCGCAGATAGCATCTCTTCTAAATTATAAGATGACTTCCCTGGAAGCTCTATTTTTTTACCGTCAGATTCAAAGGGGAAATTAATAATATAATGACGACTTCCGACTTTAAACCTTAAAGCGTTCTGTGTTAAAAAATGAACTTTAATGGCGTTAGTCGTCTCTTGCAAGTCTGCACACTCAATGATATTTCCGGTGTTTTCAATTTTTTCGGCGGTGAGATTACCTTTCATACTCAGTGGCTTGAGTATATATGTTCCACGTTGTTCCCCGACATTGCTCAATCCACAGGGAGCACTTTGCACAATAAAAGAATATAGACTCAAGGTGATTAATAAAAGCCACTTCATAGTAAACTCCTTTTACTGGCATATATATGTTTTGTTTTCATCGATAACGTGTTGGAAAGTAATAGTACGGAATAAATTCTGTTCATCATTGAGAGCAACTTTTATGCCAGTTGGAATTTCATCTACGCGAATAAAAAGGCGACTACCCTGGCCAACGACTCCAATATTGTTTTCCTGGAGATCCAGTACGTCATAGCCAAAAGTTAATGGCGAACCATCGGAACGCAGTGCCTGTATATACCAGGGCTTACGTTGGTCAGTTGTAAACTGCACATAAGAAACTGCTCCACGGTAAGGCGCAATAATTTGACGATTGCCCTGCAAGGTGATGCTGCCAACTTACTGATTTAGTGTATGATGGTGTTTTTGAGGTGCTCCAGTGGCTTCTGTTTCTATCAGCT